>JALYRN010000582.1 GCA_030855295.1 Myxococcota bacterium
GTGCGGGCGCGGGTGGGGGCGCGGGGGCGACGGACGGTGGCGGACGCAGCGTCGTCGAGGAGCCCGCGTTCTGGATCATCGCGGTCGGGGTCGTGCTGCTCGCGGGCGGCGTGACGGCCGGCATCCTGGTCGACCAGGCGAGCCACGTCCCGGTGCAGACCGGCGTCAGCTTCGGCCTGCCCTGACGGCGCGCCCCGGACAGCGAGGCCCCGCAGCCGGCGGAGCATGTCTGGACCGCCCTGGGGTCGGCGACTATGCTGCGCCCGCCTTGGTTTTTCCAGCATGAGCGAGCGCGACGACGAAGCGAGCGGAGGGCCCGGTCCCGCCGAGGACAGCCCCTCTGGTGAGCCGCCCCGCAAGGGTCGCAAGGGCTCGAAGAAGAAGGGCTCGGAGCCCCCGGCGTCGATCGCCGGGGAGGTGATCGCAGCGCGCGCCGCGGCACCGCAGAGGCGCGGATCGCGATGGTCGCCGGGCACCCACCACGCGCGCGGCGGCGTGATCTTCGTGGTCGGCCTGCTGTCGACGTTCGCGCTGATGGCGAACCACGATCAGCTCCACCTCGGACCGCTGTTCGGGATCCTGACGACGCTGCTGACGACGATCGGGCTGCTCGATCTGCTCGGCCTGCTCTCGGCGAGCGCGTGGTCGCCCGCCGAGCGGAGCGCCGCGGTGTCGTTCGAGGGCGCGACGGCGCTCTGGGATCGCGATCGCGAGCCGATCTTCATGGCGCCGATCGTGACGGTGCCGCTCGCGATCCTCGTGCTGCTGATCGGGCTCGCGGCGGGCGGGGTCGACGGGCTGCCGCTGACGATCGTGGTCGGCCTGCTCGTGCTCGCGCTCTCGGCGATGCGGCGACCGGGGATGCTCGTGTTCGTCGTCGCGGCGGCGATCATCCTGCCCTTCCTCGGCGCGTACGGGCTCTGGGATCCCTGGGAGACGCACTACGGCGAGGTCGCGCGCGAGATCTTGGCGCGCGACGACTGGATCAGCCTGTGGTGGGCCCAGGAAGACTGGTTCTGGAGCAAGCCGATCTTCATCTTCTGGATCGAGTCGCTCTCGATGGGCGCGCTCGGCGTGGACTTCCAGCCCGACGCGCACCCGGCGCATCCCGAGTGGGCGATCCGGCTGCCGCACTTCCTGCTCGCGATGGGCGCGCTGCTCGCGATCTACGCGGTCGTGCAGCGCAGCTTCGGCAAGCGCGCGGGCGTGATCGCCGCGCTGGTGCTCTGCACCATGCCGCACTTCTTCCTGCTCTCGCACCAGTCGATCACCGACATGCCCTTCGTCAGCACGATGACGATGGCGATCTGCATGCTCGGCCTGGCGATCAGCGAGACGTCCGATCGCGAGGTGAGGCGCTATCGCCTCGGGCCGGTGATGCTCTCGGCGCAGCACGCGGTGATCGGCCTCTTCGGGATGGCGTGCGTGCCGCAGATCATGTTGCTGCTGACGCGCAACGTGACGCTCGTGACCGGCGGCTTCGCGTGGCACCGCGATCGCTTCATGTTCGGGTCGGCGGGCAACGCGGGGAACCCCGGCAACGCCGAGCCGCGCGAGGTCGGTCCGGCGTTCGACGCGATCGCCGCGCAGCCGTTCGTGCAGGGGCTGATCTGGCTGGCCGGGCTCGCGGCGATCGTGTGGCTGCTGCGGCGCGAGCGGCGCGCGCAGACGCTCTACATGTTCGCGTTCTACTTCTTCTGCGCGCTGTCGTTCATGTCGAAGGGCATCCCGGGCTTCGCGCTGCCGGGGATGGTCGCGATGTTCTGGCTGATCGCGTCGCGGCGGTGGGATCTGCTGCTCGAGGGCAAGCTGCGGGTCGCGACCGGCATGCTGGTGATCGCGACGGTGGGGCTGCCCTGGTACGTCGCGATGTACATCCGGCACGGGCAAGGCTTCACCGATCGCCTGCTGGTCCACGATCACATCAACCGCCTGACCGCGGGCGTGCACGGCGACACCGGCAGCGCGGAGTACTTCTTCGAGCAGCTCGGCTACGGGCTCTTCCCGTGGATCGCGCTGGCGCCGATTGCGATCGCGGGATGGATCCTGCTGGGCGCGCGTCGCCCGAGCGCGCCGGCCGTGTCACCGGCGGCCGAGGGCGCGACGGCCGAGCTGGGGACCGCCGAGCTGGCAGCCGCCGAGGTCGCTGCGATCGAAGCGGCGGCGCCCGACGGAGCGGCGAGCACCGATCGACCGGCTGCCGATCGACGCCGCGAGCTGCTCTTGCTGGTCGGGCTCTGGGGCACGAGCGCGTTCGTGCTCTTCAGCGCGATGACGACCAAGTTCCACCACTACATCTTCCCGGCGGTCCCGGCCGCGGGTGTGCTGGTCGGGCTCGCGTTCGATCGTCTGCTCGGGCCGCGCAACGATCTCGATCGCGCCTCGCCGCAGAGCGTGGCCGGCACGCTGCTCGCGGTGATCGCGCCGGTGCCGGCGATCGTCGGTGTCGCGGGAATCTGGGGCGACGTGCGCGGCGTGGTGCCGGAGGGCGTCGACTCGTCGCACATGCGCGACTGGGTGCTGATGAACCCGTGGTACGCGCAGCACACGCTCGCGCTGATCGCGCTCGGCGCGGTCCTGGCGGCGGGCGCATGGTACCTGCTGCGCGGCGAGCCGAAGGCGGTCTCGAGCGAGGACGGCGCGGCGCGGTGGGTGCCGGCGGCGGCGACCGCGGGCCTGTTCGCGGCGCCTGCGATCGTCGCGCTGGTCGGTCGCGATCTCTCGTGGGTCACGTCGGCGCGGCCGCATGGCTACGAGCGGCTGATCCACCTCTTCGTCTACAACTACCAGCGTCCCTGGCCCGAGTACCTCGACTACCGGCCGGTCCTCACCGGCTTCGCGATCGTCGCGGCGCTGGCGATCGGCATCGCGGCGCTGCCGGCGGCGCGTCAGGTCGCGCTGCGCGCCTTCCTGGGCGTCGCGATGGCGTTCGCGGTGTGGTGCCTCGACGTGTACCTGATCGATCTCTCGCCGCACTGGGGTCAGCGCGAGCTGATCGACCGCTACTACGAAGAGCGCGGCGGTCCGGACGAGGCGCTGATCGCCTGGCAGATGAACTGGAAGGGCGAGAACTTCTACACCGGCAACGCGGTGCTGGCGTTCGTCGATCTCGACAACCGTCGCCTGCAGGAGTGGGTGCGCGAGCATCCCGGTCAGCGCGCCTACTTCCTGCTCGAGCACGCGCGCCTCGCGAACCTGCGGAGCGTCCTGCGCGGCGCCACCGTCGAAGAGGTCACCGACGACCGCCTCGACAACAAATTCATCCTCGTCAGCGCCGACCTCCCCGGCCCCACCCCCACCCCCCAAGACACCCGCGACTGACCAGGGGACACGCACCACCGTTCCAAGTGCCTGATTTCACGAAGGTTCTAGGCGCGCTCGGCCAACCCCCCATAACTTTGCATCACACGGCCGCATACACCGCTGAACGCGCGCACCACTGAACGTCAAAAACTGGACTCGTGTTCAGGTGCTCTCGTAGGGTCCTCCTCATGGACACCACGAACACGCTCCTCGCGAACACGCTCCTCACGAACACGATGGTCTCGGTGCTGGTCGCGCTCTTCGAGCTCGCCCGCTCCAACCGCCCGGCGAACGTCCAGCGCGTCGCGGGCCGGCTCGGCATGACGGAGACCGACACGCGCTCGGCGCTCCGCGCGCTCGACCAGCGCGGCCTGGTCGACGCCCAGCGCGTGCGCCTGTCGCTCCCGGGCCTCGCGCTCGCGAGCATGGCGGCGCAGGGCCGCGACGTGCAGCTCCCGCTCGCCGCGTGAGCTCCGGGAGTAGACTCCGCCCCGCATGGACGGCGGGAGCGAAGAGAGAGAAGCGGTCGAGGTCGCGTTCGCGAGGTCGGTGGCCGCGACCCCACCGCGCGCCCCGCGCGACCCCGCGCTGCCCCTGCGCACCGGCACCGAGCTCACCGGCGAGCGGGCCCTCGCGCTCTGGAGCTCGCAGCTCGCGTCGCGCCACCTCGACCTCGCTGCGCGCTGGCTGCGCGGCCGCGGCCTCGGCTTCTACACGATCGGCTCGTCGGGCCACGAGGGCAACGCCGCCGTCGCCGCTGCGCTGCGCGTCGATGATCCCGCGCTCCTCCACTACCGCAGCGGCGCCTTCTTCGCAGAGCGCGCGCGCATGCACCTCGAGGCCGGGGGCGACGGCGTCGATCCGGCGCGCGACGTGCTGCTCGGCATCTGCGCCGCGAAGGACGAGCCCATCGCGGGCGGCCGCCACAAAGTCTTCGGCAACCGCGCGATCTCGATCATCCCGCAGACCTCGACCATCGCGTCGCACCTGCCGCGCGCAGTCGGCGTCGCGATGGCGATCGAGCGCAGCAAGAAGCTCGGCGTCGACTGCGCGTGGCCGCGCGACGCGATCGTCGTGTGCAGCTTCGGCGACGCGAGCGCGAACCACTCGACCGCGACCGGCGCGATCAACACCGCGTGTCACGTCGCGCACCAGCACCTGCCGCTGCCGCTGCTCTTCGTGTGCGAGGACAACGGGATCGGCATCAGCGTGCAGACGCCGAGCGGCTGGATCCACGCGGCGTACGCGAACCGCGCGGGCCTGCGCTACTTCGAGGCCGACGGCTGCGATCTCGCCGATGCCTTCGACGTCGCGCGCGAGGCCGCGCGCTGGGTGCGCGCGAACCGGCGCCCCGCGTTCCTGCGGCTGCGCACCGTGCGCCTGATGGGCCACGCGGGCAGCGACGTCGAGACCGCCTATCGCACGCCCGAGCAGATCCGCGACGACATCGCGCGCGATCCGCTCGCGAGCACCGCGCGGAT
>JALYRN010000583.1 GCA_030855295.1 Myxococcota bacterium
GGTGAGGACCGGCGACCGCGTTCCAGGCGATCGGAACGCACGCGACGGCGATCGCGAGCGCGGCTGCGCTCCGGCCGCGCCGCGAGGGGTCCGCCGCGCTCGCGCCCGCCGCGACCAATCCGTTCGCGATCAATCCGTTCGCGACCGATCCGCTCGCGATCAATCCGCTCGCGATCAATCGAGCGTGATCCGCGTCCGCGACGTCTGCCCGGGCTCCACCTGGACCTGCACGGTCCGGCTGCGGCCGAGCTCGGGGTTGGTGCAGACGACGGTGTGGCGACCCGAGGGAACGGAGCGGTTGACGATCGGCGTCTGCCCGAGCGAGCGCCCGTCGAGGGTCACGTTGCACCACGGCCGGGCGTCGATCGTGACCTGGCCAGGACCGGCTGCCGGCGCAGCACCGCCTCCGCCACCGCCACCGCCGCCGTGCGGTCGCTCGCGCTCTCGCTCGAGGTCGACGCGCAGCTCGCTCTGCTCGCCGCCCGCGAGCCGGAGGTCACGCTCGTGCGTGCGAAAGCCGTCGCGCGCGACCCGCAGCCGATACCGGCGCGCCGGCACCCGGAGCTCGTAGGGGCTGCCGCCGTCGTGCCACTCGGTGTCGAGCTGCACGCGCGCCTCGGGCGGATCGGTCGTGATCGTCACGAAGTGCTCGTTCGGTCCGAGCGGCGTGCGCTCGAGCGTCAGCCGCACCTCTTGCACTGCGCCGGCCGCGACCATCACGGGGACGGTCTGCGTCACCCAGCCGTCGCGCGAGATGACGATCGTGTGCTGCACGCCGGGCTCGAGCTGCGGAACGGTCGCCGGTGAGACGAGCTCGGTGTCGGTGCCGTCGAGCAGGATGTGCGCGCCCGGCGGCGTCGTCTCGACGCGGGCGACGCCGAACGCGCTCGCGCTCGGGCGCTCGAGGGTCGCCGTGATCTCGGCCCGCGTCGCGGCCTCGGTGATCTCGACCTCCTGCCGGAACGGAACGTAGCCGTCGAGCGTGATCGTGATCGCATAGCGACCGAGCGGGAGCTGTTCGATCGTGGACGGCGTCCGCTCCTCGCGGCGCGAGCCGTCGATCAGGATCGCGGCGCCCGGCGGATCGCTCGCGATCGTGACGACGCCGGGGCCCGTCGGCAGGGGCGTGCCCGTCTGCGTCATCGCGAACCACACCGCGCCGGTCGCCGCGACGACCGCCATCAGCGCCATCACGATCCACGGCGCGCGGCTCTGCTGCCTGCTGCGGACACCCGAGCTGGTCGCCTCGAGGCGCTGCGCCTCTTCTTCGGCGAGCGTCTGCGCCGCGATCACCTCCGCGAGCTGCCGGCCCTCCTGCAGCATCTTGCGCTGCTGATCCAGCTTCTCCTGGAAGAGCTGCTGCATCCACGCGCCGAGCGAGATCGCCGAGACCTTCAGCTGCTGCTCGCGGATGTAGTCCTCGAGGTCCGACTGCATGTCCCGCGCGCTCTGGTAGCGGCGGTTCACGTCCTTCTCGAGCGAGCGGAGGATGATCTGCTCGAGCCGCGGGTGCAGGTTCGGGTTGAGCGTTCGGGGGCGCGGGTACTCGCCCTCGACGATCATCTTCAGCGTCTCCATCTCGCTCGCGCCGCGGAAGAGACGCTTCCCGGTGCAGAGCTCGAAGAGCATGATCCCGAGCGAGAAGATGTCGCTGCGCCCGTCGAGCGGCAGGCCCTGCGCCTGCTCCGGGCTCATGTAGGGCACCTTGCCCTTGAGCTGGCCGCTGCCCGTGTCCTCCATCGAGCTGCGGCCCGCCTTCGCGATCCCGAAGTCGACCAGCTTCACGTCGCCCGTGAAGGTGCAGAGGATGTTCTGCGGGCTGACGTCCCGATGGACGATGTTCATCTCCTCGCCGTCGAGGTCGCGCCGCTCGTGCGCGTAGGCGAGGCCCGAGCCGCAGCCCATCACGATCGCGAGCGCGTGCTCGAGCGGGAAGGCGGTGACGCCGACCTTCTTCATCTGGCGCACGATCGAGCGAAGGTCTTCGCCGTGGATGTGCTCCATGGCGATGTAGTACTGACCGTCGACCTCACCGACGTCGTAGATGTGCGCGACGTTGGGGTGGTTGAGCGTCGCCGCGATCCGCGCCTCGCTGAGGAGGAGCTCGATGAAGCTCTTGTCCTTGACGAGGTGCGGCAGGACGCGCTTGACGACGATCAGCTTCTCGAACCCGGCGACGCTGCGCTGGAGCGCGAGGTAGAGCTCGGCCATCCCGCCGATCGCGAGCTTGCGGATCAGCGTGTACTTGCCGAACCGGCGGGGCATCCCCTCGCCGTCGGCATCTGCTCCGGGAGCGGCCGCGTCGGGCGGGATGGGCGGCGGATTCGGCGCGGATGCGCGGGCAGTGGTCACGGAAACAGGCCCCCGGAAGACGGCTCGGAGTATGGCACGCGGTGACGCGAGCGTGTCAATCGGACGGGCCCCGCCGGCGCGGCTCGTGTGAGGTCTCGGGGGGGCCCGTGCGCGCGCGGAATCGCAAATCGGCTCGCCCGCTCCGGGCCCTCTCGTCCGCGCGCGCGGCGCGCGCGCCCGTACGGGCCCTTCGGGCCGAGCACTCCTGCAGGCTCAGTGCCCCGTCGAGGTGCCCTCGAGGCGCGGGATCTCGATCAGCTCGACCTGGATGTTCCGCAGCTTCGCCTCGGTGCGGAAGTCGTAGATCACCTCGAGCACATCTCGGTAGATGTACTTCGAGCGCGAGCCGTCGATCTCGACGATGCTGTTGGGCGGGATCTCCTGCAGCGCGCGGATGACGCTCGCGCGGTTCAGGAACGAGACGTTCTCCGACAGCTCCATCCGCACGTACGGGACGCCGAGCTCGGCGTGCTTCTCCTGCCGCGACATGAAGTACGGCATCTCGAAGTTGCGCTTCAGGATGAAGAAGACCGCGACCACCATCCCGAACGCGACGCCCTTCAGCAGATCCGTCAGCAGGATCGCGGCGAACGTCGCGAGGAACGGCAGGAAGTGATCCCATCCCAGCCGGTACATGTTCCTGAACAGGCTGACCGGCGAGAGCTTGTAGCCGACGTGGAGCAGCACCGCGGCGAGCGCAGCGAGCGGGATCAGGTTGAGCACCCGCGGCAGCACGAGCACCGCGAGCAGCAGCATCGTGCCGTGCAGGAACGCGCTCATCTTCGTGCGCGCGCCGGCCTGCACGTTCGCCGAGCCGCGGACGATCACGGCCGTCATCGGGATGCCGCCGATCAGGCCGGCCAGGATGTTGCCGAGGCCCTGCGCCATCAGCTCACGGTTGGTCGGGGTGACCCGCTTGTACGGATCGATCTTGTCGACCGCCTCGATGCTCAGCAGCGTCTCGATGCTCGCGACGATCGCGATCGTGCCGGCGACCGTCCACACCGCGACGTCGGTGATGCGCCCGAAGTCGGGGAAGCTCAGGTTCTCGAGCAGCTCGCTCGGACCGCCGGCGGGGAGCGACACGAGGTGCGCGCTCTGGATCGCGAGACCGGGCGCGACGGCGTACAGGACCTGGTTGAGGACGACCCCGAGCACGACGACCAGCAGCGGTGCCGGCAGCCAGCTCGGGCGCTTCTTCGCGGGGATTCGATCCCACCCGAACAGGATCAGCAGCCCGAGCATGCCGACGATCACCGCGCCCCAGCGCAGGTTCGCGATCGCGTACGGGATCTCCGCGAAGGTGTTGCGCGAGTCGGCGCCGACGAAGGACTCGTCGCCCATGTAGTCGGTGTCGAGGCCGATCACGTGCGGGAACTGCTTCAGGATCAGCAGCGCGCCGATCGCCGCGAGCAGGCCGCGGATCACGTTCGCCGGGAAGTACCAGCCGATGATGCCGGCCTTGAGCTGCCCGAACACGATCTGCATCGCGCCCGCGAGCACGACCGCGAGGAGGAACGCCTCGTAGCTGCCGAGCGACTGGATGCCGTTCAGCACGATCACGGCGAGGCCTGCGGCCGGGCCGCTGACCGCGAGCGGAGAGCCGCTCGCCCACGCCACCACCATCCCGCCGACGATGCCGGTGATCAGCCCGGCGAAGAGCGGCGCGCCCGAAGCGAGCGCGATCCCGAGGCAGAGCGGCAGCGCGACCAGGAACACGACGATTGCCGACGGCCCGTCGTGCTTCAGCTGCGAGAAGGGACTCGGCCGCGGCACCTGCGGGCCGACCGACGCTCGCAGCGGTGCGGTGCTCGGTCGCGTGCTGAGCCGTCCGGAGCTGCTGGTGTGTCCCTCGTCGGGAGGGACGTCGTCGGGTCGTGCCATCGAGGGGGCGCAAGGTATCCGGCGACTGCCCGGAATGCCAGCCGTTCTCGCGCTCACGCGTGAGCAGCGGCGCGCGCGGCGAGGGTCAGCGCGGTGGTGGCGCTCTCGACATCCGCGCGCAGCGCGCGCATCGCGTCTCGCAGCATCGGCCGGTGCGCGTCGTCGATCGCCAGCCGAGGACGGGGCGCGAGGATCAGCACGAGGCGATCGGCGACCAGCGCGGGGTCGCGATAGAAGTCGGGGGCGCCGTGCGCGAGGACGCGCTCGACCAGCGAGGGCCATCGCGACGCGCCTCGCCCGTGCACTCGGATCACCGATGCGATCGGCGCGGTGAGCGCCTCGATCGCGCGCAGGTACGCGGCGCGCGTGGCGACGTCGTCGAGCAGGAAGCCGTCCAGGAGCAGCTCGGTCCCGACGTGGGCGACCGCGCGCGATGCGCCCCACGGCAGCCCGCGGCCCTCGAGCTCGGCGCTCCACTTCGTGCACAGCCGCACGAACTCGGGCGCGGCGTGGAACACCTCGTCGGTGCGGTGGTGGAGCG
>JALYRN010000056.1 GCA_030855295.1 Myxococcota bacterium
GCGCTCCAGCACTCGTTGCCGCTCGCGCACTCGGCGTCGGTCGCGCACCCGTCGACGCAGCGCGCCGCGACGCAGAGCAAGCCGCCGCCACACTCGGCGTCCGACGCGCACTCGGGATCGTCGGCGAGCGAGCAGCTCCCGACGCCGTCCGCGCCGAGCACGCAGAGCGCGCCGAGCGGGCAGTCGACGTTGACCCGGCACTCCGCGCGGCAGCGTGCCTGCTCGCAGCGATAGGGCGATGGACACTCGCTGGTGTACTCGCAGCGATCGCCGATGCGAACGTCGTCGACACAGGCCACGAGCGCGAGCGACGCCAGGAGCGAGCAGGCGAGTCTCATCGGCGCCGAGGATAGCGCGCCGCCGGCGCGCGCCCGAGTGCCCGCCGGCGCGTCGAGCCGCCCGAGTGCGTAGCCCGCTACGCGGCGGTGCGAACGCGGTTGCGCGTGTGAAGGCCCTCACGGGCCGCGCTTTCACCCTGTGACTGCGCGGTTCCACAGTATGGCGAGGGGTCTTTCCGGCCGATCAGCCGAAAACCCCATGAGCGCTTGTACTGCACGCCCGTCCCGGGCCCTGGCCCACCCGTTGCTCTCTGCCGCCGCGACCGAGCGCTGATGCCCCTCTCCACCGACGACCGACGCACCCTCCTCGACGCCGCGCTGCCGATTGCGCGCGAGGCCGGTGCGCTCTTGATGGAGGGCTGGCGGAGCGCGTCGTCGCGCGCGCGCGCCAAGTCGCGCAGCGATCTGGTCACCGACTACGATCTCCGGAGCGAGGCGCTGATCCGCGAGCGGCTCGCAGCGCGCTTCCCCGACTGCGCGTTCATCGGCGAAGAGGGCGGGGGGCAGAGCGCCGAGCGCGTCTGGTACGTCGATCCGATCGACGGCACGACGAACTTCGCGCACGGGCATCCGTTCTTCTGCGTCTCGATGGCGCTCGTGCACGCCGGCGAGCCCGAGCTCGGGATCGTGATCGCCCCCGCGCTCGCGATCGAGTGGACCGCCGTGCGCGGCGGCGGCGCGTCGCGCAACGGCGCGCTGTGTCGCGTGTCGGACACCGAGTCGCTCGACGACGCGCTGCTCTCGACCGGGTTCCCGTCGTGGCGCGCGAGCCGCGAGGACAACAACTACCGTGCGTTCCTCGCGCTCGACGCGGCGAGCCACGGCGTGCGCCGCTGCGGCGCGAGCGCGATCGAGCTCGCGATGGTCGCCGACGGATCCTACGACGCCTTCTGGGACGTCGGGCTCAAGCCGTGGGACGTCGCCGCGAGCACGCTCTTCGTGCGCGAGGCCGGCGGCCTCGTCAGCGACCACGACGGCGCGCCGCTGATCGCGCTCGACGACTTCGCCGGCGCGGGCGGGCGCGTCCTCGCGAGCAACGGGCGCCTCCACGGACAGCTCGCGCGCGGTCTCGCGGGCGCCGTACCTCTTCCTCCGGTCGCCGGGATGCGATCGGGTGGTTCCGACTTGGGCGCTTCTGACTTGCGGAGGCACGAAGAAGTGCGATAGTCGCCCGCTTCTCGACCCCCTCGCCGGGGGAGGTCGAAGGGTGGGCTTGGTCAGCTCTTGCCGAACGCTCGTGGTTCGAGCGCGGCACGAAAGCGATTTCAGCGGCGGGTGGCGCGTCTGCGCCGGCGGGGGTAAATCCGCGCGCCGCCCCCACTCTGCCGGCGAGCGCTGGCGAGCCAGAGACGAGAGGCGTTCATGGAAGCACGCAGCACGATCGAGTCGAGCACGATCGATCCGGGCACGATCGAGTCGAGCACCGTCGGGTCGAGCACCGTCGATCCGGGCACGACCCGCGAGAGCTCGGACGGTGGAGTGGCGACCGCCCCGGCCGCGCCGCCGCCGGCTCGCCAGCACATGAGCACCGCCGATCGCCGTCACGAGGGGCGCGCGCTGAAACGCTCTCTGTATCCTCACAGCGTCGGGCAGGCGCTCCACGTCGCCGCGCGCGTGCGCGTCGCGCTGTGGGATCGCGCGCTGCGCGACGTCGAGCCGGTGCAGAACAAGCAGCTGCGCCGGATCGTCGACGCCGCGAAGAACACGACCTTCGGTCGGCGCCACGGCTTCGCGGACATCCGGACGTGGGAGCAGTACGCAGCGCGCGTCCCGGTCGGCGACTACGACTCGCACGCGCCCGCGTTCGAGGCGATGCGCACCGGAGAGTCGGGCATCCTCGTCTCCGAGAAGATCAAGTACTTCGGCAACAGCTCGGGCAGCTCGTCCAAGGGCAAGTCGAAGTTCCTCCCGATCAGCGAGCGCCAGATCGCGTTCCAGCGCGGCAGCGCGGCGGACTCGCTCTATCGCTATCTCGTGTGGCGCGGCGACGACGACTTCACGGGCGGCTACACGCTCGGCCTCTTCCCGCCGACGACGATGCGCAAGGAGGGTCCGGTCTTCATCACGACCAACCCCTCGCTGCAGTCGATCAAGATGCCGGCGTTCTCGAAGCTCTGTCAGATCCCCGAGCCGGAGATCCGCGAGATCACCGACTACGATCTCAAGCTCGAGCGCATCGCCGACAAGTACCTCGACCACGACGTGCGCTCGGTCGCCGGCACCACGTGCTGGTTCTCGATCCTCTTCGACAAGCTGCTCGCCGCGGCCAAGCGCCGCGGGCGCAAGGCCGACTGCGTCGCGGACCTCTGGCCGAACCTGCGCGTGCTGCTGGGCGGCGGCGTCAGCGCCGATCCGTACCTGCCGGTCATCCGCGAGCGGATGGGCCACGACGACATCACGCTGGTCGACACGTACAACGCGACCGAAGGCGGCATCTTCGCGTGCAGCGATCACTCCGGTGAAGCAGGCATGCTGATGATCCCGGATCGCGGCGTGTTCTACGAGTTCGTGCCGGTCGAGGACGCGAGCGATCTGAGCGGGCTCTCGTCGGGCGGAGCAGGCCAGTGGCCGCGCCGCGTGCCGCTCTGGGGCGTCGAGACCGGCAAGCTCTACGCGATCCACGTCACGACGGTCTCGGGGCTCTACTCGTATCGCCTCGGCGATCTCGTGCGCTTCACGTCGACGTCGCCGCACCGCGTCGAGTTCGCGGGGCGCGTCAGCGGATGTCTGTCGACGACGCAGGAGCTCACGACCCACGTCGAGATCCAGCGCGCGGTCGAGCACGCGCTCGTGAGCGTGCCTGCGACGACGGTCGACTACGGCTGCGGCGCCGACGTCGGCGTCGGCGGCACGGCGCGCTCGCGCTACGTGCTCTTCGCCGAGTTCGCCGGGGGCCAGGCGCCCAGCGACGCGCAGGCGTTCGCGCGCGCGTTCGACGAGGGGCTCTGCAAGGAGAACCGCGTCTACCGCGAGCACCGCAAGGACGACGTCGGCATCTTCGCGCCGGAGCTCGTGGTGCTGCCGCCCGGCTCGGTGCGGCGCTTCATGAAGGACATCGGGAACGTCAGCGTCCAGACGAAGTTCCCTCGGATTCTCGACGACGACCGCAAGCAGCTCTTGCGCTCGTACGTGCAGAGCTAGTCGTCAGTCGAATCAGTTCGTAGAAGACAACAGATCCTGGTCGGAGCGAAGCGACCCCAGCGGCTCGCGATCTCGCCAAGACCCTTGGAAAACCCCGGAGAGGCGGCACAGCACATGAGTAAGTTGGGAGTGGTGATCGTCGGCGTGAACGGCGCCGTGGCGTCGACCGTCATCGCCGGCGTCGAGCTGATGGTCCGAGGGATCGTGCCGCGCGTGGGCATGATCACCGAGCCGGGCAACCCCGCGCCGGGTGAGCAGATCACCGACCACATGGACTTCACGCCCCTCGAGGACGTCGTCTTCGGTGGCTGGGATCTCCAGTTCAGCGATGTCTACGCGGCCGCGCTGCACCACAAGGTGCTTCCCGAGAACCAGCTCGCGCAGGTCAAGGAGACGCTCGAGGCGATCAAGCCGTGGCCGGCGGTGTTCAGCGGCGAGTACGCCTCGAACAACAAGGGCGACAACATCGTCAAGGTGAAGAACTACCGCGAGGAGATCGCCCACCTCGAGAAGGACATCACCGACTTCAAGAAGAAGCACGGCTGCGACACGGTCGTGATGGTCAACCTCGCGTCGACCGAGCGCTACCAGGAGCTGCTCGACTGCCACAAGTCGCTCGCCGGCTTCGAGAAGGGCATCGACGAGAACCACACCGCGATCTCGCCCGCGATGCGCTACTTCTACGTCGCGAACAAGCTCGGCGTGCCGTACTGCAACTTCGCGCCGAGCCTCACGAACATCCAGGCGCTGCAGGAGCAGGCGAACGAGCTCCGCAACCCGTACTGCGGCATGGACGGCAAGACCGGACAGACGCTGCTCAAGACCGCGCTCGCCTCGATGTTCCGCGTTCGCCGCCTGCCGGTCGTCGGCTGGTACTCGGTGAACTTCCTCGGCAACAACGACGGCCTGGTCCTCGACAACCCGGCGTCGAACAAGACGAAGGTGCTCTCGAAGGCGGCCGTGCTCGACTCGATCGTCGGCTACCGCGTCGAGAACCACCAGGTCCACATCCACTACTACAAGCCCCGCGGCGACGCGAAGGAGGCTTGGGACAACATCGACATCGGCGGCTTCTGCGGCGTGCCGATGCAGATGAAGATCAACTTCCTCTGCCAGGACTCCATCCTCGCGGCGCCGCTGGTGCTCGACATGGTGCGCCTGATCCAGGTGGCGAAGGAGAAGGGCGAGAAGGGCATCCAGCGCCAGCTCTCGCTGTACTTCAAGTCGCCCTACGTCCTCGAGGGCGAGACCCCGCAGCACGACGTGTTCAAGCAGGAAGAGATGCTGATCGAGTGGTGCCGCAACCACTCGACCAAGACCAAGTGATCGCGTAGCCGATCCGATCCGGCACGGGCCCGTTCGCGCATTCGTGGACGGGCCCGTCGCGTTTCCAGTCTCGAGGAGCGAAGGCGAAGATGACCAAGCTGGCGGTGCTCGGGGGCTCTCCGGTGATCGAACGCGAGCGGCACGGCAAGTGGCCGATCGTCGACGACGACTGCAAGCGCGCGGTGATGGCCGTGCTCGAGCGCGGGGTCCTGAGCGGCTCGGACGCGCCCGAGGCGCGCGCGTTCCAGGAGGAATTCGCCGACTTCCAGGGCGCCAAGCACGCGCTGCTGACGCACTCGGGCACGAGCGCGCTGCAGGTCGCGATCGGCGCGCAGGGCATCGGCGAGGGCGACGAGGTGATCGTCCCCGCGTACTCGTTCGTCGCGACCGCGCTCGCGGTCGTGACGCAGGGCGCGATCCCGATCTTCGTCGACGTGAAGGCGGACGGGAACCTCGATCCCGCGCAGCTCGCGGGCGCGATCTCGGAGCGGACCAAGGCGATCATGCCGGTGCACGTGCACGGCAATCCTGCGGACCTCGACGAGATCCTCGCGTTCGCGAGGAAGCACGGCCTGCGGGTGATCGAGGACGCGGCGCAGGCGCACGGCGCGACCTATGCCGGCAAGAAGGTCGGCACCTTCGACGCGGGCGGCGGCTTCTCGCTGCAGTCGAGCAAGAACCTCTCGGCGGGCGAGGGCGGCGTCTACGTCACGGACGACGAGGACGCGCTCGAGCGCGCCAACCAGATCCGCAACTTCGCGCAGAACGTGCTGCGAGGAGACGGCAAGCACTGGGACGCCGACCGGCCGCTCGACGGGCACAAGGCGCTGGTCTCGACCGGCATCGGCTCGATGTACCGCGGCAACGAGATGATGGCGGCGTTCGCGCGCGTGCAGCTGCGCAAGCTCGGCGAGCGCACCGCGCGCGCGCAGGAGAACGGCGCGCGGCTCGCGGCGGCGCTGCGCGAGCTGCCGGGCGTCACGCCTCCCATCAGCGAACCGAATCGGAAGAGCGTCTTCCACAAGTACCGCGTATGGATGGATCCGGCGGCGGCGGGCGTGGATCTCGCGCCGGCGCAGCTGCGCGACGCGATGCTGCGGGCGCTGCGGGCCGAGGGCTGCGAGGTCGTGCTCTGGCAGGGCGATCCGATGCCGAGCTTCCCGCTGTTCCAGGATCTGCGCGGGTACGGCAAGGGCTTCCCGTTCCGCGCAGGGGACCTCGAGCGCATTCGAGCGAACTATCGCGCGGAGAACTTTCCGGGCTCGCGCCGGTTGCTCGACTCGTCGATCGTGCTCTTCTCCCAGACATGCCCGCTGATCGCGCAGGACTCGGCCACGGTCGATCGGTACGCCGACGCGTTCCGGAAGGTCTGGGAGCGTCGGGCGGACCTGGCCGAGGTCGCACGCACCCCGCGATGAGCGTGAGATGCTCGAGCTGAGCCGAGGATGAGCGAGCGCGCGCCGGAGCCGCCGCCGACCGAGCCGGGCCCGCCGAGCCCCGCCGCCGTCGTTGCGATGACGAAGACTCCGAGCGCTCGGTGGCGGTGGATCAAGCGGGTCGCTCGCGTCGTCCTCTTCGTGCTCGGCGTGAGCGCCGTCGTGCTCCTGGTGCGGAGCGCGGGGCCCGAGCTGGTGCTCGCGACGGTGCTCGAGGCGGGCCCGTGGCTGCCGCTGATCATCGTGCTCGAGTGCTGCTTCATGGGCATGGACGCGGTCGCGCTGCGAGGTCTGCTCGGTGAGCACGGCAAGCGCGTGCCGTTCGCGGTGTGGGTGCGCACCGCGATGCTCCAGTACGGCGTGATGCAGCTGCTGCCCGCAGGCCGCGCGGGCGGAGAGATCGCGCGCGCGGCCGGGCTCTCGCCGCACATCGGTGGCGCGGCTCGCGCGGCGGCGGCGGCCACGCGCCTGCAAGCCGCGACGATGCTGGCGAACACGCTCATCTCCATTCCTTGCTACATCGCGGTCGCGTTCGCCGACTCCGCGCACTCGGCGCTCGGCTACGCCGTGCTGGTGAACGCGCTCGGGACGGCTGCGATCGGGACGGTGCTGATCCTGACCGTGCGGCGATCGAAGTTCGGGGGCTGGCTGGGCAAGCGCATCCCGTTCCTCGAGGCGCACGGGCCGGTGTTCGACGAGGAGCTCCGGCACGGCACGCCGTGGACGCCGGCGATCGTCGCGACGACGATCGGGCGATCGTTCCAGGCGCTGCAGTACGGCCTCATCCTGCTCGCGGTGGGCGGGACGCTGACGCTCACGAGCGCGCTGGTCGCGCAGGGCATCCACCTGGTCGGCGCCGGGATGGGCGACCTGGTGCCGAACCAGGTGGGCATCACCGAGGGCGCGTACACGCTCTTCGCGCCGGCGCTCGGGCTCGAGGGGCAGATCGCGAAGGCGATCGGGATTGCCCTCGTCGCGCGGATCTGCCAGTTCTCGCTCGCCGGCCTGAGCCTCACCGTGACCGCGGTGTGGAAGCCGGGCGCCGAAGCGCCGAGCAGCGAGCGCGCGAGCGCGATCCCGCAGTGAGCAGGGCAGTGTCTTGAGCGAGCCGAACGAAGCGACGTCGGGCCGGTGGGCACGCCTCGCACGGATGCAGAGCGCGCATCCGTGGCGCTTCCTCGTCGTCGCGCTGCTGCTCGCCGCCGCGTCGTTCCCGTGGCTGATCCAGCTCGAGCTCAACAGCGACTTCCAGTCGCTGCTGCCGGAGAGCGCGCAGTCGGTGCGCGATCTCGACGAGATCCGCGCGCGCTTCGGCGGCTTGGCGACGGTGACGCTCGCCGTGCAGGCGCGCGAGGGCACCGAGGTCGAGGAGGTGCGCGATCTCGTGCGCGGCCTCGCGCCGCGCATCGAGGCGATGGACGAGCTCGGCGTGAGCTCGGTCGACTGGAACCTGTCGGACTTCGAGACGTTCGTCACCGAGCGCCGGCACCTCTACGCGGAGCTCGAGGACCTGGCGGAGATCCGCGACTCGCTGCAGGAGCGGCTCGACTGGGAGCGCGCGCGCGCGAACCCGTTCTTCATCGATCTCGACGACGAGACGCCGCCCGATCCCGAGGCGGTCATCGATCGCATCCAGCGCGACGCCGACGAGGCGCGGCGCGAGATGGAGCGCTTCCCCGGCGGCTTCTACCAGCACCCCAGCGAGCCGATCGTGCTGGTGTTCGTGCGCACCAGCATCCGCGGGGGCGACGTCGGGCAGACCGATCGCCTGCTCGCCGCGATCGAGCGCGCGGCGGACGAGGTCTCGGGCGCGCCGGCGACGCAGGCGCGCTCGCGCGGGACCGACGTGGGCTGGGAGTCGGGCGGGATCCGCATCGACTACGGCGCCGAGATCATGGACGTGCGCGAGGAGAACGAGGCGCTGAAGGAGGCGGTGCAGCGATCGACGCTCGTCACGGTCGTGCTGCTGCTCGGATCGATCTTCGTCTTCTTCATGCGCTGGCGTGCGGTGCCGCTGCTCGGGCTCGGCCTGATCGCGCCGGTGTTCGTGACGTTCGCGATCGCCGAGGTCGTCGTCGATTACCTCAACGCGTCGAGCGCGTTCCTCGGCTCGATCGTGGTCGGCAACGGCGTCAACGCGAGCATCATGTGGCTCGGCCGCTACTTCGAGGAGCGGCGCGAGGGGCAGGGAGTCGCGGACGCGGTGCGGCGCACGCACCAGGGCAGCTGGCCGGGCACGCTCGCGGCGTCGATCGCCGCCGCGCTCGCGTACGGCTCGCTGATGGTCACCGACTATCGCGGCTTCCGCGACTTCGGGTTCATCGGCGCGCTGGGGATGATGCTCTGCTGGGTGGCCGCGTACACCATCCTGCCGGCGCTCGTGATCGTGAGCGAGCGGATGCGCGCGATGAAGTTCGACGAGCACGAGCGCCGCCGGAAAGGCATCTACGGCGTGCTCTTCGCGCAGCTCGCGCTCGGTCGTCCGCGCGCGGTGCTCGCCCTCTGCGCGGTGCTCTCGATCGGGTCGGCGATCGCGGTCGGGAGCGTCGTCACGACCGATCCCCTGGAGTACGACTTCCGCAACCTGCAGGCGGAGCGCAGCGCCGAGAGCCGCGTCTCGTGGGTCAACCAGATCCAGGGCGAGGTCGTCGAGGAGACGCAGACCGGCAGCGCGCTCGCGATCCTCTCGCCGCGCCGCGACGAGGTGCCGGCGCTCCGCGCGCAGCTCGAGCGCTATCGCGAGGAGCACCCCGGCGTGATCGGCGCGGTGCGCACGATCGAGGATCTGATGCCCGCCGACCAGCAGGCGAAGCTCCCGGTGATCGCCGAGCTGCGCGCGCTCCTCCTCGAGGTGCGGCCCTACCTGAGCGAGGCGCGCCAGGCACAGATCGACGAGCAGCTGCCGCCCGAGCGCATCACGCCGGTGACGCCGAGCGATCTGCCGCTGAGCGTCGCGCGACCGTTCATCGAGCGCGACGGCACGCGGGGGCGGCTGGTGTTCGTCGAGCACGCCGAGGGGCAGAGCACGTGGGACGGGCGCTACATGATCCGCTGGGCGGAGGCGGTGCGCTCGGCGCGGACCAGCGACGGCGCGCGCCCCGCGGTCGCCGGCGTCGCGGTGGTGTTCGCCGATCTGCTCGCGACGATCTACGCGGACGGACCGAAGACGATCGGCGCGTCGTTCTTCGCGACGCTCGCGCTGCTGCTGTTCACGTTCCGCCGCCACCGCGAGCGCATGCTCGCGCTCGGCTCGATGCTCGCGGGCGTGCTGTGGATGACCGGCCTGCTGATCGCGACCGGCGCGAAGCTGAACTTCCTCAACATGGTCGCGTTCCCGATCACCTTCGGCATCGGCGTCGAGTACGGGGTGAACTACGCGAAGCGCTTCCTCGAGGAGAAGGAGCGCCTCGGCGACGGAAAGCAGGCCGCGCGGGCCGCGCTCGAGGGCGCTGGTGGCGCGGTGATCCTCTGCTCGCTGACCACGCTGATCGGATACATCTCGCTCTACACGTCGGCGAACCGCGCGCTGAACTCGTTCGGTCTCGCGATGTCGCTCGGCGAGATCACGTGCCTCGCGGCGTCGCTGCTCGCGCTGCCCGCGCTCTTCCATCTGCTGGAATCGCGGAAATCGCAGCCGAAGTAGACTAGGATCCGTTTCTTAGCTCGACATGCGCGATCAACTGAAAGCCGCCCGCGTCGGAGCGCTGGTCGTCGCGGCGCTGATCCTGGCGTTCGTCGTCTATCGCGCGGTGGACGAGACGAGCCAGCGCGGCGAGGGCTATCGCGTCTACGCGCTCTTCGACGACGCGCAGGGGCTGATCACGAAGTCGCGCGTGACGATCGCGGGCATCACGGTCGGCCGAATCGAGTCGATCACGCTCCAGGGCGCGCAGGCGCGGGTCGACATGACGATCGACGACGAGATCGCGCTCTACGAGAACGCCACGGTCCAGCGGGTCTCGGCGTCGCTGCTCGGCGAGTACCTGCTCGCGATCAATCCCGGCACCCCGGCGCTGCCGCGCGTCGAGCCCGGTGGGCGCATCGCGGTGGTGGAGTCGCCCGGGATGGGCGACATCATGAGTGACGTCGGCGCGATCGCGAGCTCGATGCGCACGGTCGCCGCGCAGCTCGAGCGGAGCTTCGGCACCGACGAGGCCGGCCAGCAGATGGCCGACGCGCTGCGGAACCTATCCGAGGCCCTCGAGGCCGTGAACCGCACGATCCAGGCGAACGAAGAGGTCATCGATCGCACCCTCGAGAACGTCGAGGCGATCACGGCCGATGCGCGCCCGCTGCTCGAGGACATCCTGCGGAACATCCAGGCGGTCACCGCCGACATCCGCGACGTGCTCGAGGCCAACCGGGGCGACATCGAGGAGGGCGTCGGCGAGGTCGACGACACGATCGCGTCGATTCACCGCGCGAGCGAGCAGCTCGAGCTCGTGCTCGCCGACGTCGGTGAGATCACCGAGCGGACGGCGGCGGGCGAGGGGACGCTCGGGCGGCTGACCAGCGACTCGCACCTGATCGACGAGGTCGAGGAGTCGGTCGAGGGGATCAGCGACATCCTCGGCACGATCGGGCGCCTCCGCACCGTGATGGAGCTGCGCTCCGAGTACAATTTCCTCGCGAATACGTTCAAGAATTACTTCTCGATCCGCATCCAGCCGCGCGAGGGCCGCTACTACCTGATCCAGCTGATCGACGATCCGCGCGGTCGCACGCAGCAGACGACGACGCAGGTGCGGCGCAGCCCGCCGGCCGCGGGCGAGCCCGAGTTCTACGAAGAGACGCGGGTCACGACGACCGAGCAGCTCGTCTTCACGCTGATGCTCGCGCAGCGCGTGTACTTCATGACGTTCCGGTTCGGCATCCTCGAGTCGAGCGGCGGTCTCGGGCTCGATCTGCACTTCTTCGACGACCGGCTCGAGATCAACGCCGACATCTTCCAGTTCGGGTACTCGCAGTATCCGCGTGTGCGCCTGCGCGTCGCGTTCGAGCTGGTCGAGAGCCTCTACATCCTGGGCGGCGTCGACGACTTCCTGAACGAGCAGACGGTCGACATCTTCCTGGGCGCGATGCTGCGCTTCGACGACACCGATCTCGCGGGCCTGATCCCGTTCGTCGGCGGCGCCGCGTCGGGCCTCGGCGGGTGACGGCGACCCAAGTGCTCGCCCCGGAGGTCGCGCACGGGAGCGCGCGCCGCGCGCGCGTACGGAAGCGACCGGAGCGGGCGAGCCGGTTCGTAGGGCGACCCAAGCGCGAGGGGCGCGGGGGGTCGGATGAATCACGCCCGCGTGCACGCCGTCGCAGGCACGCTGCGCCGGTGGTGAGACCGCGCGGGGCGTTCGCGGTGTAGGCTATTTTCGGGCAGGCGACGGGGTGTATGCTGCCCGCCCGAAGGATGGAGGACGGTATGCTGTCGCAACAGGGAAGAGGGCGACTGATGGTCGGCCTCGCGCTCGTGAGCTGCATCGTGAGCCTGAGCGCCACGCTCTTCGTCGATCTGGCCGACGCGCAGCGAGGGCGCCGCGGTCGAGGCCGGCGTCGCGCCGCGGCCGCCGCTCCCGACGAAGCACCGCAGAGTGCTGCGATCGCGCCGGCGCTCGGCGACCTGCGATGGGGGCTGTCGCCGGCGGACACGTTCAACCACCTCAAGCGGCAGGTCGAGGCGAGCTACAGCGAGCGGCTGAACGAGGCGGCGCGCACCGACACGATCCTGGAGGATCGACTGCGCCAGCGGATGGGCGCGGAGATCCGCCGCATGCGCTCGACGTACGTGCGCTTCCGCGGGGAGGCGAGCGGGTGGGACACGTCGTTCATCCGCGACGAGTTCACCCACGGCAACAACGAGTCGATGATGCTGTGGCGCGACGAGAGCACGCACTCTCAGCGCTACTACTTCTTCATCAACGATCGGCTCTGGAAGGTCTACCAGGCGTTCGACGCGTCGGTGTTCGCCGGGGCCGGGTTCGACCAGTTCTCCGAGGCGATCCAGGGGCGCTTCGGGCGCGGCGTGTCGCGGAGCGGAGCGCTGGTCGAGGGGCGAGCGCCGGCGCAGTGGGTCGAGTGGCAGGACGCGTCGACGCGCCTGCGCGCGATCGATCAGACGCGCTTCTACGGCTTCTTCTGCCTGGTGTTCGAGGACAAGGCGACGCTGCAGCAGCTCCCGCAGCTGCGCACGCACACCGTCGCGAGCGGCTCGGGCGGTCACGCGCTCGTCGACTCGGTGGTGCGCGACGAGGACGCTGCGAGCGACCACGCGGGCGATCGCCACGCCGACATCGCGGACCGGATCAGCGGTCAGGTGCGGCGCCGCCAGGATGCGCCGGAGGGTGCGGCCGCAGGCGCGTCGTCGTCGGGCGCGTCGTCGTCGGGCTCTTCGTCTTCGGGCGCGAGCACGCCGCCGCCGCGCAGCGGAGGCGATCCGGACGATCCGTTCGCGGGCATGGACCTCTGAGCGCAGGTCGTCGAGGCGTAGGCTCGGAACGCCGTGAAAATCAGGAACCCGCGCGGATCGCCGCGCGGGTTTCGTCTTTACCCAGGCTGGCACGCTCGACTATCCTCGGCACCCGCGCCCCGAGGTGTTCGTGCTGCGTTTCCGGCTGCGCTTCCTGCTCCAGGAGTTCGATCTGATCGGTCCCGAGGTCGTGATCGGCCGCAGTCCGGACTGCCAGATCACGATCGAGGATCCGCTGATCTCGCGGCGGCACGCCCGCGTCGAGATCCGTGAAGAGCAGGCGACCGTGCACGACCTCGGCAGCCGCAACGGCGTGCGCGTCAACGGTCGGCTCATCAAGGGAGAGCAGGTCCTCAAGGAGGGTGATCGGCTCCGCATCGGGACGCAGGAGCTGGTGTTCGCGATCGTGCGCGCGGAAGCACGCGCGGCGCGTCCGACCGGCTACATGCGCGTGTGCCACGCGTGCAGCACGCCGTACCCCGACGGCTCGCCCCAGTGCCCCCACTGCGGCGCGCCGGCGCAGGCGGAAGAGGACACGATGAGCGGCGTGATGGTCGAGCCGAAGCGGAGCTGGACGTTCCAGCTGCTCGGCGAGGTCATCGAGCGCGCGCTGGCGTCGGGCAAGGCGCTCGAGGCCGAGCGGCTGATGCGGCGCGCGGCGAAAGAGGTCGACGATCGGCTGGGCGCCGGCGAGCGGCTCGACCCCGCGCACGTGACGATGATCGCGCAGTTCGCCGTGCGTCTCGCGAGGCTGGTCGGCGGCTCGGAGTGGGTGGCGTGGGCGCTGACGCTGCACCGGCGGCAGTCGATGATGCTGAGCGACGACGTCATCGATCGGATGGAAGAGCTCGACCTCGGCTCGTTCCCCGACGCCAAGGCGGTGCTCGACAGCTACCTCGCGTGGTTCCGGTCGCAGAGCGCGGGCGTCGGTCCGAGCGTGGATCTCGCGCGGCTCACGCGTCTCGAGCAGCTGCGTCGCGCCTGAGCGCTGATCGCAAGCCGGTTCTCGACTCGCGAGGACGCGCCGCGATGCTGGCCCTGATCGTCACCCGCTGCCTGCGCGCGGTGCTCACCTACAGGAAGTAGGCTGCGCTCCGTGCTCGTCACCGGGTGCCGCTGAGGGCCAGCCTCGCGGCGCGGGGTGCTCGGGGGCGTCTGCGCTTCGCTACTATGGTTTCATCCCCCTCACGCGGACGTGCGGCGGCACCGAGGCTATGCTGCCGCGCGTGCTCGCACGGATCGCGTGGCCGGTGTGGAACGCCGAGGAGCGCAGGCTGCGCGCGCTCGTCCGGATCGCGCTCTATGCGGGAATGATCACGGTCGCGATGCTCGCGGTCGGGCTCGCGAGCATGTTCGTCGATCGCTCGCTCGCGGCGCTCGCGGCGCTGTTCGCGCTGCAGATGGCGCTCGTCGTCGGCGTCAGCTTCGCGGCGGCACGCTGGATCGATCGCCGGCCGGTCGCGGAGCTCGGGCTCGCGCCGCGGCGCGGCTACGTGGTGGATCTCGCGTTCGGCGTCGCGCTCGGCGGCATCTGCATGGGCGCGATCGCAGGGTTCGAGAGCGCGCTCGGGTGGGGACGCTACGCGCCGCGCTTCACCGAGATCGATTCCGTCGTGGCCGCGCTGCCGGCGTCGGGATCGGCGCTGACGATCTTCGTCGCGGTCGCGGTGATCGAGGAGCTCACGTTCCGCGGGTATCCGCTGCTGAACCTGAGCGAGGGGATGCCGGCGTTCGGTGCGCGGCGCGACGTGGCGATCACGGTCGCGGTCGTGCTCACGTCGATCGCGTTCGGCGTGGCGCACGCGGGCAACCCGGGCTCGAGCCCGACCGCGGTGGCGTTCGTCGCGTTCGGCGGGATGTTCCTCGCGGTCGGGCTCGTGCTGCAGGGCGATCTCGCGATCCCGATCGGCGCGCACTTCGGATGGAATTTCTTCCAGAACGTGCTCGGGATGCAGGTGAGCGGGCAGACGCAGTTCGATCCTGCGGCGTGGCTCCGCCGGGACGAGCTCGGCCCCGACGTCGCGACCGGCGGCACCTTCGGGCCCGAGGCGGGGCTCGAGGGGCTCGCGGCGATGGTGCTCGGCATCGTGCTGACGTTCGCGTGGGTGAGGCTGCGCGCGGGCAAGCTGCAGGTGCACGAGCGCTTCCTGGTGACCTCGCGGCCGCGCGGAGTCTCACGAGCTCGCCGGACGGGCCGAGAAGTGGACGGCGTCGCGGGCGCGTGACATCGAACGGAGGTGGCGATCGTGCCGACGCTCGAGCAGCGCGCGGGCTCTCCGGGAGAGGCTCCGGTGCGCTACCTGCGCGATCCTCGCCTCGTCGCGCGTGAAGACGGCGCCGACCTGCACGCGATCGTGTGGGACGCGAGCGGCGAGGCGCACGTCGTCGTGCCGCTCGATGCGGCGGGCGCGCCGTGCGGGCCGGAGCGGATCGTCGCGCGACAGGACGTCGTCTTCGGGCTGACCCACGACACCCGCGAGCCGCGCATCGCGAGCGATCCCGCGAGCGAGGAGG
>JALYRN010000057.1 GCA_030855295.1 Myxococcota bacterium
GCCAGTGCTCGGCCGAACGTTGCATCGACGTCGTCCACGTAGGCGAAGTTGACGCTCGGGCGCGCCGGCTCCGCCTCGCTCGCCTCGCTCGCCTCGATCGGGGGCTCCACCTCGATGGGAATGTCGAGCGGCGCCTCCACCTCCGGCGCGGCGGCGCGCGATCGCTGTCCCGGCGTCGTGTCGCGCTCGGCTACGCGCTCGAGCTCTCGGACGAGGGTCCCGAAGCGCGCCGCGGCGATCTGCGACTGCTCGGTCTTCGGCTCGGCGGCACGCCACTGCGCGAACCCCGCGAGCACTTCGTCGGCGCGCGCGCGCAGCTCCGAGCTCTGCTCGAGGCACGGGGTCGTGTCGCGCAGCATCGCGATCGCCGCGTCCATCGCCTGCGCGATCGCGAGCGCCTCCTCGAAGTCGAGGCCGTGCCCGGCGATCGCGCGGTGCATCCTCTCCTGGGCCTCGCGCAGGCCCCGCGCGCACAGCCGGGCGCGCCACGCGTGGAGCACGACGAGCTCGCTCTGGGATGCCTGCGCGGTCACGCATCGAGACGGTGCACGTGTCGTACCGGAGCGATCGATCACGCCGCTTCGCGGGGGGTCTGCCGCAGCGCGCGCGCGACCGACGGCGGAAGTGAGGCAGCACGCCCCGAGGGAGGCGTCGCACGCCAGCGCCCGTGACCGCGCACCGCGTCGCGGCGCGGTCAGTCCCGCGCCGGAAGGAGATCGCCCAGCGCCACCGACTCGTCGGCGAGCGCCTCCGCCGAGACCTCGACGTCCGCGGCGATCAGCTTCTTCGCGGCGCCGATCTCCTTGAGCCGGCCGACGCCGATCGCGTACGCGAGCTTGCCCCCGCGCAGATGGAACGCGACGAACGCGCGCTCCTCGATCGAGCCACGGAAGACGACGTGATCGTGCTCGGTGACGTGGCCGACGCTCTGCAGCTTGAGGTCGTACTGATCCGACCAGAAGAACGGCACCGGCGCGAAGGTCGTCTCTTTTCCGGCGACGTTGTTCGCCGCGGCGACCGCTTGGCTCTGCGCGTTGTCGATCGACTCGACGCACGCGCGCCGGCCGAGGCGCGGATCCCACCCGCGCGCGACGTCGCCCGCGGCGTAGACGCCGCGCACCGACGTCTCGCAGCGCTCGTCGACCAGCACGCCTCCGTCGGTCGCGACGCCCGATCCCTCGAGCCAACCGATCGCCGGTTGCACGCCGATCCCGGCGACGACGAAGTCACACTCGATGCGCTCGCCCGCGGTGGTGACGACCGCGCAGACGCGCCGCTCGCCCTCGAGCCGCGCGACGCCTCCGCCGCAGCGCAGGTCGACGCCGCGCGCGCGATGCACCTCGGCGTAGATCCGTCCCACCTCGGGCCCGAACGCGCGAAGCAGCGGCAGCGGCGCGGCCTCGATCATCACGACCTCGACGCCCTCCTCCCGGCACGCGGCCGCGACCTCCGCGCCGATCACGCCGCCGCCGATCACGACCGCGCGCCGCCCGGGCCGGAGCTCCTCTCGCACGCCGCGCGCGTCCTCGATCGTGCGGACGTAGTGCACGCCCTCGAGGTCGGCACCCGGACAGGCGAGGCGCCGCACGTGCGCGCCGGTCGCGATGATCAGCTGGTCGAAGTCGAGGCGCCGCCCGTCCTCGAGCTCGACGGCGCGCGCCGTCGAGTCGAGGCGCTTCGCGCGAACGCCGAGCTCGAGCTCGATCGCCAGCCGCTCGTAGTGGCTCAGCGGCCGCAGCGAGAGCTTCTCCTCCGGGACCTCGCCGCGCAGGAACTTCTTCGACAGCGGCGGGCGATCGTAGGGCCGGTGTGGCTCCTCACCGACGAGCACGATCCGTCCTGCGTAGCCGGCGCGGCGCAGCGTCTCCGCGGCGCGTCCGCCCGCGAGGCTCCCGCCGACGACGACGATCCGATTCGCGCTCATCAAGCCCCCGTCGCCCGCAGCCCGGATGCTGCGGGACCGCGATTCGTACCTCTGCGCGGCGGTTCCGGCCAGCGCCGCGGTGCGCTCCCTGCATGGGGCAGTGTGTGGTCGATCCCTGGAAGACGGAGTACGAGGAGCTCGCGTCGCGCATCGCCGGCCCAGCGCGCGGTGCCGCGGGTCGCCCGTACGGGAGCGCGCGAGCGCGCGGACGGCAGGGAGCGGAGCGGGCGAGCCGATCGATGAGCTCGGCAGGAGTGATCAGGCGCCGTGCTCGGTCCGAGGCGCTGTCGCGCGGCGCTCGCCGATCAGCGCACGGAGCCGATCACTCAGCGTCGAGATCTCCACCGGCTTGGCGAAGAACGCGTCGAAGGCCTGCAGCAGGCGCTCGCTCGGGCTGACGCTGCCGCTCGCCGCGACGATCACGAGATCCTCGGTCCGCGCGTCGGCGCGCAGCGCCCGAGCGAGGCCGCGTCCGGTGAGCGCGCCGAGGTTGATGTCGGTCATCACCACGTCGGGAAGCTCGTGGTCGATGCTGTCGAGCGCCTCGTTCGCGCTCGAGAACGAGCGCACCTCCCAGCCGTTGAGCGTGAGGATCTCGCCATAGATCGCGCGAAGATCCTCGCTGTCGTCGACCACGACGATGGTGTCGCGCATGCGGGCTGGCGGGCGTGAGGAGCGGCGCCGCGCGGGCTTGAGCGAGCCCGAGGGCCGACGAGGCGAGGCAGACATCGCCGGGAGAATATCGCAAAACGCCGATGCGCCAAGAGCGCGCGCGCCAGCGGCGGACGATCCCGCGATTGCACCTCCGCGCACCGGAGCGCTAGGTATGCGGCCATGCCCGAGCCGCGCCTCGCCACGATCGACGCCGAGTACGTGATGAAGGGCCTCGCCTGCGCGTATCTCCGCGTCCAGGGCGACGAGGCCGCGTTCATCGAGACCTGCACGTCGCGCTCCGCGCCGCTGCTGCTCGGCGCGCTCGCGCGCGAGGGGCTGTCCCCGTCGCAGGTGCGATGGATCGTGGTCACGCACGTGCACCTCGATCACGCCGGCGGCGCGTCGGCGCTGGCGGCCGCGTGCCCGCAGGCGACCGTGATCGCGCACCCGCGCGCGGCGCGGCACCTGATCGATCCGGCGAAGCTCGTCGCGAGCGCCACGCAGGTGTACGGCGAGGCCGCGTTCGCGGAGCTCTACGGCACGATCGATCCGATCGACGCGGCGCGTGTGCGCGCGCTCGAGGACGGCGACGAGCTCGCGCTCGGCGACGCGACGCTGCGCTTCCTGCACACGCGCGGGCACGCGAACCACCATTTCGTCGTGCACGATCCGGCGCGCGACACGGTCTACACCGGGGACACGTTCGGGCTCGCCTACCCGCGCCTGCAGCGCGCCGGCCGCTTCGCGTTCCCGTCGACGAGCCCGACCGACTTCGACGCCGCCGCCGCGCACGAGAGCGTCGATCGCATCGTCGCGCTCGGCACGGGGTCCGCGTGCCTGACGCACTTCGGCGAGATCGATCGGCTCGACGTCGCAGCCTCGCAGCTGCACCGATGGCTCGACGTCTCCGCGGAGGCGCTCGAGGCCGCGAAGGAGCTCCCCGACGCCGAGCTCGTGCCCGCGATCCGCGCCCGCCTCGACGCCGCGATGGAGCGCGCGCTCGCGGACCGTGGGCTCACGCCCGACGACGAAGATCGCCAGCTGCTCACGTTCGACCTGACGCTGAACGCCCAGGGCCTCGCCCACGTCGTCCGCCGAGCGCGCGGGTGACGTCGCGCGTCAGCGAAAGAACGGTCGCTCGGTCGCGAAGAGCAGCGCGCGGGCCTCGGCGCGCCACTCGATCGGCGCGCGATCCCCGAGCACGACGAGGCCCATCGCGAGGACCTGGCCGCGGAAGAACAGGTCGCAGCGATCGGCGATCGCGAGCAGAGGCGACGGATCGTCGGCGAGCGTCGGCGACATCAGCACGTCGACGAGGTCGTCGAGCGCGCCCGAAGGATCGAGCGCTGCCACCCGGGCGAACACCTCGTGGGCGCGCCAGTGCTCTCGCACCGCGAGGGCCGTGAGCGCCAGCGTCGCGATCGGATCGATCGGCTCCTCGAGGATCGTCGCGGCACGTCGGAGCAGCGCCTCGCTCGCACCGTCCGAAGCTGCTGCCGCCGCGATCATCGACGGGCGCGCGCTCGCGGCCGACGGCTCCGAATCGAGCACCGCGACCGCAGCGTCCGGATCGCCGCGCAGCAGCTGGCGGTACGCGCGCAGGATCGCTCCGTCCTCGGGGAGCCCCGCGCCCTCGAGCGCGAGCATCGCCTCGAGCTGCGAGCCGCCGAGGTCGTCCATGCCCTGCGTGTCCGACCCGACGGACGCGCCGGCGTGACGCGCCGCGCGGCGGGCTCGAACCAGCTCGATCGCGACGTAGGACCGCCCGCCCCCGACGACGGGATCTCGGTACGCCGTCTCCGAGGTCGCCAGCAGAGGCGCCCACCGGCGGTGCCGCGCGTGCTCGCGCGCCGCGCCGAACGCGAGCCATCCGTGCGTCGGGTGGGCCTCGCTCGCCTCGACGAAGGCAGGGCCACGCGCCTCCTGATCGGGCATGCAGCGGATCGCGAGGTAGCGCCGCCCCGGATCCCCAGGGCGCTCCGCCGCGCGCGCCACCTGCTGCGCGCACACGGCGTCGTGCTCGGCGCCCGTGAGCACGTCCTGCAGAGCGCGCTGGAACACGACGGCGTCGGGCTCGGCGGCGGCGCGCGCGCGGATGACCGGCACGAACGTCGGATCGTTCGCGGCCGCGAGCCACTCGGCGATCGCCGGGGACTCGGACGGCTCCCACGCGAGGTGCGCCGCGATCATCGCAGCACGCTGCGTCGGATCGGTCACGTGCTCGAGCTGGCCGAGCCCCTGGTCCGAGAGCGCGGTGAGCACGGTCCGGCGCGTCGCGCCGCGGCTCGTGACCGAGCGCGGCGGCTCCTCGAAGACGAAGTCCTGCTCGGCACGCATCCACCGTCGCGCCCCGAGCACGCGCGGCGCGGGAGGCAGACCGGGCCCGTAGATCGCCGTCCACTCGACCAGCGCCGCCGCGCCTGCGACGTCGTACGCGTAGGTCCCGAAGCCGCCGGACGTGTCGGCCTCGAACGACTCGATCGTGCGGCCGTCGAGCGTCGTCGTCAGCACCTGCGCGTGCGCGGAGTGGTCGTGCTCGAAGGTGAGCGTCGAGTACGCTCGCACCGTCTGCTCGTCGCCGTCGATCGCGACCACCACCGGCACCGAGAGGCCGTTGTGCACGTGGATGGTCGAGCTCCCGACGGTGCCGCCGAGGAAGAGCGCCGGCAGCAGCACCGCCGACGCCACCGCGAAGCGGGCGGCGCCCGGGAAGAATCCGTCGGCGGTCTGGAAGCGATCCCACCAGCCGAGCTTCTTCTGTCGCTCGCGCTCGGCGCCGACGACGCAGGTGTCGTACTCCGCCGGGCATCGCGCGGGCTCGGGCGCTTCTCCCGGCTCGATCTGCTCGCGCAGCCGCTTCGCGACCGCCTCCTCGACGTCGAGCAGCGCGTCGAGCGTCGCGTCCGCGAGCGCCTGCAGATCGCCGGTCGCGCCGAGCGCCCAGCCGTCGATCTTCGCGAGCCAGTCGCCGAGGTTCTCGGGGTGCGGCGAGCCCATCCCGTACGACTGGGAGAGCGTGACGAAGCCGCCGAGCTCGTCGAAGCGCGCCTTGACCGCGGGCGGCAGCACGACGTCGCGGCGCTGCCGCCAGACGCGCTCCAGCAGCGTCTGCAGATCGCTCGTCACGTCGAGCACCCACCGGCGCTCGTTGTCCGAGACGTGGCCGTCGGCGAACACGATGTCGAGCACGTGGTGCAGGTGCCCGATCGCGTCGGCGACGTTGCGCTCGGTGTGCGTCGCGTAGTGCAGCAGCGCGATCAGGCTCTCGAGGTAGGACTCCCAGTCCTCGCCGAGCAGGCGCGCGGCGTCGAGGTGCGCGGCGCGGCAGCGGCGATCGTGCTCGACGATCCGGGCCTCGGTCGCGCGTCGCTCGGCGCGCGCGAGCTCGAGCACCTCGCCGACCCTCTTGCGCGGGATCTCGCGCCCGCGGTGCTTGATGATGCCGCCGGGCGCGGTCAACACGCCGAGCTCCAGCCCCTCGAGCAGGGCCTCCTCGCGGCGCTGCTCGCGGTAGCGCGCGAGCTCCTCGCGCAGCGTCGCGGGATAGAGCGCAGCGAGCCGCGTCAGCACGCGATCGCGATCGTCGTCGCGCTCCATGCCGATCATCAGCATGTGCTGGTGGTGGTACGCGGCGACCGCGCGGCCGAGATAGGCCCCGCGATAGCGCGGATCCAGCGGCGCGCGGAGGAAGCGCTCCTCGAGCTTCGCGAGCGACGCGTCGGTCGAGACGAACGAGGCAGGCGTGCCCGCCTTCGGCGGGATCGCGAGCTCGAAGAAGCGCTCCGTCATCGTGCGGCGCGTCCGCGCCGGGTCGGCGAAGAGCGCCCACGCCGGGCGCTCGTCGAGCGCCGACGCGAGGTAGACGGCCTTCGCCCAGTCCTCGCGCTCGCGGTTCGGCGGATGCGTCGACCACATGCGAGGCGGCTGCGCGAGCTCGGTGTCGAACACTCGATGCTCGCCGGCGCGCCGGTCGGGACGCACGGGCGTGCGGCCGAGCTCGGGCTCGTCGAGGATCCGGCGCAGGTGATCGAGCGCCGCGGTCTGCACCGCGAAGAGATCCTCGGCGGAGCGCCCGGCGTGCGCCTCGTCGGCGACGAAGCGCACTGCCTCCTCCCACGCCTCGTCCGCGGGGCCGAGCCGGTGCAGCGCGTGGATCAGGCTGTCGCTGCCGGTCACCGACACCGCCACGCGATCGGCCTGCAGCTCCATCTCACGGCTCAGCGCGCGGTGCGCGAGGATGACGATGCGCAGGAACGTGTCGAGCACCGCGCGGATCGCCCACACGAAGAGCCGCATGATCCAGCCGATCCACGCGATCCGCAGATCGAACCTCGAGATCCACGCGAGGACGCGATCGAACCCTCCGCGCGACGCGACGACGTGGCCCGCGATCTGCTGCGCGATGTAGACCCAGCGCCCCACCGCCATCGTGCGCTGCGCGAAGTGGCCGTACTCGTGCGCCACGACGGCCTTGAGCTCGTCGAGGCTGAGCACGTTCACGAGCCCGAGGCCGAGCTCGAGGTTCTTCTTGGTCGGGAAGATCAGGTTCGAGAACGACAGGTCGTAGAACACCGCGGCGTTGACGCGCGCCGAGAGGAACACGCGATGCGGGCGCGGTGCGCCGGTCTCGTCCGCGAGCCGCCGCAGGAACGCGAAGAGCCGCGGCTCGCTCTCCTCGTGGAGCTCGATCAGCCCGCGATCGGCCGCGCGCTGGATCACGAAGAGGCCGCGCACGAGGAACGCCAGGAAGAAGAGCGCCGGGATCACGAGCACCGCGGCGAGCGGCACGTTGCCGCCGTGGAGGATCGCGTCGCCGAGCAGGCGGTACACGACCCACGCGAGATAGCCGGTCATGCCGAGATAGACGGCGATGAACGCCGCGAGCCCGAGGAACGCCAGCCACGCGCTGCGCTTGTACGCGGCGGACGCGGCGGTGAGCTCGGCGGGCACGCCCGCTGGGCCTGGCGGGTACGGGCAGTCTCGCTCGGACGTCACTGCGTGCATGGTCTTCAGCATCGTGCGGCTCACGCGTGGAGGTCGACCCACGGCCTACGCTCGCGCAGGGCGAACGGTGCCCCGCGAATCGTCGCACTCCTCCCTACCGCAAGTCGCCGCCGGTCTTTGAGGTCCGGTGCGTGGCGAGCACTCCTGTCGAGTCAGACCATCAGCGGCAGCAGCGGGCCCTGGTACTCGGCGCGGCCTCCGAGATCGCGATCGCCGAAGTAGTCGACGTCGTCCAGGCCCATCGCCAGGCAGATGCTCGTCAGCAGCCGGTTGTGCGGCACGCGCGCGCTGCTCGCGATGTCGCGCAGCCGCAGGTAGCGCCCCAGCTTCAGCGTGCGCCCGTCGCCGCCCGCGATGATCACGGGGTGGCGGGTGTGCTGGTTGTCGTGGCCGTCGTGGCCGAACTCGTTGTGCCAGAAGACGATGGTGTTATCGAGGATGCTGCCGCCCGCCGGATCGAGCGGATCGACGACCGCGTCGAGCTCCTCGAGCACCGCCGCGAAGTGCGTCGCGCTCCAGCGCAGGCCCGCGCAGTAGCCGCGCCGCAGGTTGATTCGTTCGGTGCCCGACGCGCCCCAGTAGTCGTGGACGAGGTTCTCGTGGAACCGGAACGTCGAGCCGTACCGCGCGATGATCTCGGGCGTCCGCACGTCCGGCAGGTCGCTGAAGTAGTTCGGGTAGTCGTTGAGGATCTGCAGCGTCGCGACCCGCGATCGCCCGCACGCGAACGCCGCCGCGATCACCTGCGCCTGTGCGCGCGCGACCTCCTCGACGCCGGCCGGCCCGCCGATCGAGCCGTCGCGCATCGGCACGTCGGCGCCGCTCGTCATGCACGCGCCGAGCATCCCGCCCGTCATGCCGCCGGGCTCGGGGACGAGCCGCGCCATCGCGTCGATGTGCGCCTGGATCTTGTCGCGCTCGGTGCCGGCCAGGCGCTCGCGCAGGCGCAGCAGCGCGCTCTCGTCGTAGCCGAAGATGCGCCGCTCGCCGGCGGAGTAGTCGATGGCGGGCGTGCCCGGATCGGGCGGCATGAAGTCGGTCGGGAACGCCGCGCGGAAGACCGATCGCGGGTTGCTGTCAGGCGTGCGCGGCCGCCCCGCGTCGTCGTAGCTCATGCACTTCCAGGTGCCCGTGCCCTCGACGCTCGCGGTGAGGAGCGCGGGCGAGGCGAGGCGCGAGTGCAGGTAGAAGTCGAGCGACGGATGGTTGTCGAAGTTGCCCTCGCGATCGGCGGGCGGCTGCGCGCCGGTCAGGAGCGCGCCCTGCTCGTTGTGGCCGTGCGCGTTGCGACGATCGGCGCGCGTCGCCTCCTTGCACACCTGGGTGTCGAGCCCGTCGAGGACGGTGATCTTCTCGCGCCACGGCATCAGCGGATCGAGGATCGAGTCCTCGTAGACGAACGTGAGCTCACCGAGCGCCTGGTCCGCCGCCGCGGGCTCCGCACCGCCGGCCTGACGCGGGATCCAGAAGTCGCGGTCGACGCCGTGCGGCGTGCGCACCGCGAGGAAGCGCATCGGGCCCATCGCATCCTGCGCGGTCGCGCGCCCGAGGAGGCGCGGCAGCAAGCTCGCGCCGATGGCCGCTCCGCCGAGGGCTGCTGCGAATCGTCGTCGGGTGATCGTCATGTGCAGATCCCTACTTCCTGCGCTCGATGAAGGCGGGGTGGCGAACGATCGCGACGAGCAGCTCCTCGAGCGAGGTGTCCGACTCGACGAAGCGCGTGTGCGCATCGAGGGTCCAGTCGACCCGCGCGGGCGCGCCGAGATCGATGCCGCTCATGAAGTGCGTGAGCCGCCGGACGAAGCAGTGCTGGAAGCGATGATCGTCCGCGAGCGCGACCGAGAAGCTCGGCGCCTCGTCGAAGCTCCCGAGACCCTCGAGCTCGATCGCCGTGTCGACCGCGTTGCCGTCGGGATAGACCGTCTGCCACGCGCCCGTGCTCGCGTAGCTCTCGAAGACGAGCCCGACCGGATCGGCGAGGTGGTGGCAGCCCGCGCAGGTGCCGGTCGTGCCGCGCGCCTCGACCACCTCGCGCACCGTCGCGTCGGCGCCCACGAGCCGCGCGAGCTCGGCGTCGACGTCGAGATCGGCGGGCACCGTGATGTTGTTGCACATCGCGTCGACGAAGATGTTCATGCCGCGCCGCACGACGTTGTCGCGGCCGCGCTTGCCGTGGCTGACGAGCCACGCGCCCTGCGTGAGGAGCCCGCCGCGCTGCAGCGGATCGAGCTCGACGCGGGCGAGCCCGGTGCCCGAGTGCTCGGCGCCGTAGAGCGCCGCGAGCTCGGGCTGGGTCCAGGTGTACGGTGCGCTCAGCAGGGAGCGCAGCGTGCCGCGCTCGACGACGACGATCTCGCGCACGAAGGAGCGGTACTCCTCCTCCATCTGCTCGATCATCGCGGGCTCGAGCCCGACCTCGGCGCCCTGGCTGTCGAGCGTGGCCATGTGCAGCCACTCCCAGAAGAAGCGCTGCCACATCCGCTCCGAGCGCGACATCAGCCGCCGCGCCTGCGCCTCGCGCACGTCGGGATCTTCGAGGCCGCCGCTGCGCGCGAGCGTGCGGAGCTCGTCGTCGGGGCTCTCGTCGGTGATCGCGAACGCGAGCAGGTTGGAGATCTCGCCTCCGGTCAGCGTCGTCGTGCCGACGTCCGCGTCGTCGCCGAGCTCGGTGCGGTAGAGGAACTCGGGCGACAGCAGCACGGCGCGCACGAGCCCGGAGAACGCGTAGTCGTAGTCGTACGCAGCGCGCAGATCGTCGAACAGCGACCGCAGCTCGGCGATCTCTTCGGCCGAGACCGGCCGGCGGTACGCGCTCTCGGGGAACCACGCGAGGAAGGAGTCGATGCACGCGTCGGTGCCGTGATCGGTGCAGCGCGAGACCGCGCCTCCCTGCGCCGCGGCCCACGTGCCGATGCTGCGCGTGCCGTCGACGTAGATGCTCGCGTTGCCGAGATCGACGCGTGCGTTCGCAGCGATGTTGGTGAGCCCGTCCTCGCCCGCCGACGCGGGGATCACGACGTCGGGCGCGCCCGGGCCGAGCAGGCGTGCGACCTCGTCGTCGAACTGCATCGGCGAGAGCCGCCACACGCGCGTCTCGATCCGCACGTCGGTCGGCGCGCGCGGATCGGGCCCGTCCGGCGAGCCGATCGGCCCCGCGGGCCCGTCGCCGAGCACGCCGTCGCAGGCCGGCAGCGCGCCGAGCGCGAGCGAGCAGAGGGCGAGCGCGCGCAGCAGGCGAGAGAGGCGCGACAGAGAGATCTCTGGCGTCGCGGCACGCGACCTCGTGCTTGGCATGGCGTCCACGATAGCAATCGGAAGCCCATGCTGGATATGCCCGAACCAGCCCGCGGCGCGGCGTGCGACGGAACAGCGAGCGCTCCGTGGGCCGCCCCGGAGGGAGGCGATGGCGTGCGACGTCGGAGCGTGTCCGACACCCGATGCGCGGCGAGGGCGCCCTCGTGCCAACCCGCGCCGTCTCCGCCGGACCGTGAAGCCCCCTCACGCATCGACGCGCAGCTCGCGTGAATTCCTCGTGATTATAGGCATTTCACCGCTGGCCCGCCGGCTGCTCTGCGCGGTCCATGCGCTTCGCTCGACCTCTCGCTCACCTCGCCGCGTGCGCGTGGCTGCTGATCGTCTTGCTCGCGTGCTGCACCTCTCGCGAGGTGATGCAGTCGGGCATCGTGCCGTTCTCGGAGCCGCTCGCGCCGCCGACCTCGCACGGCAGCGGCGATCTCTACGCGGGCGCGTCGGGGCTCACGTACCTCGAGCCGTCCGACGAGGGCGCGGAGCTCGGGCACTACGTGCCGGCGGGTCAGATCAACCTCGTCGGATCGCTGCGTCCGATCGCGGGTCTGGTGCTGCGCCCCGTCGGTCTGCTCGCGGTGCCGAGCGGCGCCTCGCCGATCTCGTCCGGTCTCCTTCCCGCGCCGACGGCGCCGAGCTTCGGCGGCGGCATCGACGTCGGCTACACGTGGGGCGACGAGGACGTGCCCTATCTCGTGCACCCGCACGTCGGCGTGCTCGTCACCGGCATCGCGATGACCGTGCAGGACCCGAGCGCCGGCGCGCAGCCGTTCGCGCGCGTGGGCTGGATGGCGGTGATCGAGGGCGGCGTCGACGTCGGCTACTGGGTCACGCCGGAGCTGCTCGTGCTCGGATCGATCGACGTGCGCAACGGACCGCGGGTCGAGCGCTCGGTCGTCGCGTGCGACGGAGACGAGCCGCCGTACACCGGCTTCGGCGACTTCACGCTCAACGGGCGCGTCAGCGCCGAGCTCGAGATCACGCGCGGCTTCGGCGTCGTCGCCGGCGTCGGCTTCCCGGTGATCGGCAGCCCGTTCACGTCGTACCCGATCGTCTCGCTCGGCCTGCGCGGCACCTTCGGCGACGCCCGCCAGGGCTTCCGCCGCTCACGAGCCGGAGCGCGCGAGCCCACACCCGACGAAGAGGCCGCGGCCGAAGCGCGCGAGCGCGGGGGCGCCGATGCGCTCACCCCGCCGGCGCCGGACGGCGCGATCTGGGCAGCCGACGAGAGCGCAGGGTGAGCGAGCGCTACGCTGCCTCTCGCGCGGAGAATCGAGCGCGACACGACCGCGACCGCGTCGACACCGTGGGTGCGCGGTGATACATTACGTCAACAGTTGCTTCTATCGACCGACGTTTCGTACCATGCCCCGCTCGACGAAGACCGCCGCGCTCCTGCGGCTCGCCAAGACGCGTCCCGTCCGCGCACGCGACCTCGAGGCGGCTGGGATCCCGCGCACCTATCTCCGTCGCATGGTGGAGCGCGGCCTCCTCGAGCAGTCCGCGCGCGGCGTGTACCGCCTGGCGGACTCCGACGTGACCGAGCTGCACTCGCTCGCGCAGGTCGCAGTGCGTGTGCCGCGGGGGATCATCTGTCTGGTGAGCGCACTGCAGGTCCACGGGCTGACGACGGAGGCGCCGCACGCGGTGTGGCTGATGATCGACGGGAAGGCACGCGCGCCCACGCTGGACACGCCCGCGATCGAGATCGTCCGTGCGAGCGGCGCCGCGCTCGCCCACGGCGTCGAGCTCCGGCGCATCGAGGGCGTCGACGTGAGGATCACGAGCCCGGCGAAGACGGTGGCGGACTGCTTCCGCTACCGCCGCCACGTCGGCCTCGATGTCGCCACGCGAGCGCTGCGCGAGTATCTCCAGCCGCCGCGCCGACCCGCCCGTTCGATCGACGCGCTCGTCGCGGCCGCGCGCGCCGATCGCATCACGACCGTCATCCGCCCCTACCTCGAAGCACTCGCGTGACGAAGGCTCCGGTCGAGAACGTGGCGGCCTCCGTGCGCGCCCGACTGCTGGCGCGCTCGAAGCTCCGTCGAGAGGACTTTCAGCTCGTGCTCACCAGGTACGCGGGAGAGCGCTTCCTCTACCGGCTCTCACGGTCGGAGCACGCCGCGCGCTTCGTGCTGAAAGGCGCGACGCTCTTCACGCTCTGGCGAGGCAACCCGCATCGCGCCACACGAGACCTCGATCTCCTCGGGTTCGGGCCGCCTGCGCCCGAAGCCGTCCGGGCAGCTCTCGTCGATGTGCTCGAGCTCGACGTGGAGGCGGATGGGCTCGTGTTCGATCTCGGGTCGCTCGTGGTCAGGCCGATCCGCGAGGACCAGGACTACGGCGGCGTTCGCGGGACGTTCGTCGCGCGGCTCGAGGCCGCGCGCATCCGCATGCAGGTCGACGTGGGGTTCGGTGATGCGATCACGCCCCGCGCCGAGCTGACGGAACTTCCGACGATGCTCGACCTCCCGGCACCGCGCCTGCGCGTCTACCCGCGCGAGACCGTGGTCGCCGAGAAGGTCGAAGCGATGTGCCAGCTCGGCCTGGCGAACTCGCGCATGAAGGACTTCTACGACCTCGCCGTGCTCAGCCGCACGTTCGACTTCGACGGCGGCATCCTGGCGCGCGCCCTGCGCGCGACGTTCGCGAACCGAGGCACACCGCTGCCGGACGCGCCTCCCATCGCGCTCACTCCGGAGTTCTACGGCGACCTCGCGAAACAGACGCAGTGGCGCGCGTTCGTGCGGAGGGCGAACGCAGAGGACATCGGCGATCTGACGACGGTGTTGGTGCAGGTCCGACAGTTCATCATGCCCGTGCTGTCGGCGGCCGCGTCAGGAACCGCGCCCAGCCGGTGGACCGCCAGCGGCTCCTGGTCCGACATCGAATGATGGGCTGGAGGGTGTGTCGTGAGGCCGGCCTCGAGTCGGCGCGCGTCAGCGCCGAGCTCGAGATCACGCGCGGCTTCGGCGTCGTCGCCGGCGTCGGCTTCCCGGTGATCGGCAGCCCGTTCACGTCGTACCCGATCCTTTCGCTCGGCCTCCGCGGCACCTTCGGCGACGCCCGCCAGGGCTTCCGCCGCGCGCGCGCAGAGGCGCACGAGACGACGCCCGAAGAAGAAGAAGCCGCGGAGACCCGCGGCCGAGAGCGCGCCGACGACCTCGCCCCACCCCCGCCGGACGGCGCGATCTGGAGCGCCGACGAGAGCGCAGGCTGACCGAGCGCTACGCTGCTGCTCCCGACGGAGCCTGCGTGAGCGCGACGGACATCGACGACCTGTGGCCGATCAGCGGGGCGAGAGGCTGTCCGACAATCGGCTCGACGTGACGTTCACGCGTCAGCGCGGACGGTGCTGCGTGCCCAATCCGGCGGTGACGAACACCGCCGTCGCGGGCGCCGCGACGTCCGCGGTGTGCCACACGCCCGGATCGTTGATCGCGTACTCACCGGCGCGCAGCGTCGTTCGCACCTCGCGCCCGTCGATCTCCTGCACCACCGTGATCTCGCCCGCCGTGCAGAGCACCAGCTCGTGCCCCTCGGGGTGCATCTCCCAGCTGTCCCACGGCGCGTCGAACGTGTGCATCGACACCAGCCGCCCCTCGCGCCCGTCCGCCCCGCGCCGCGCGCCGTACGCCTCGTACCACTCCATCCCGGTGAACGGAGGCTCGCTCGTCACTGTCGCCCCGAGCCCGAGGTGCACCGGATGCCGGGAGAGCGCGCGTGCCGTCATGCGCGACAGCCTCCCCCGCCGACGAACGTCGTGCCACCCCGACCGAGCGCGAACGGATACGCGAGTCGACCCGGAAACGCGAAACGCCCAGTGGCTTGTAACCACTGGGCGCGTCGACGGCTCTCGTACCAGAGCGTGCTCCAAGAGCGGGGTGGACGGGACTCGAACCCGCGGCCTCCGGCGTGACAGGCCGGCGTTATAACCGACTTAACTACCACCCCAAGTGTCATCCCCGCGGCCCCTGTCCGGCCGTTGGGAGCGGCGTTTCTAGCATGGGGGCCCGTGGTGTCAATGGCGTGTTGGGCGGGCGGGAACGTGATGCGTGCCTACCTTCGAGGGTCGAGATGACGATGAAATTGCTCCGCGTGATCGTGCTCGCTTCGGTGTCGCTGTTCGTGGTGTCGAGCGCCATGGCGCAGGACGCGCCCGACGAGACGACGACGCCTCCTCCAGCGCAGGAGCAGCGCGAGCCTGCGCCGCTGCCGCGACCGGGGCCGCCGCCGACCCCGCCCGACCCTCGCGTGACGCCGGTCGAGCTGCAGCCGAGCGCGGCCAC
>JALYRN010000584.1 GCA_030855295.1 Myxococcota bacterium
GGGATCGGCGTTCGTCAGCGACGGCGCGTCGTTCGGCGCGCTCGCGGTCCGCGGCGACCTCGCGATCGCGCTGGTGTGGGTCAGCTTCAGCTACAGCGGCTGGAACGCCGCGGCGTACGTCGCCGGCGAGGTGCGCGATCCCGGCCGGGCGCTGCCGCGCGCGCTGCTCGGCGGCACCGCGATCGTGACGCTGCTCTATCTCGCGCTCAACGTCGCGTTCCTCGCGAGCGCGCCGCCCGAGGTGCTCGCCGGACAGGTCGACGTGGCGCACGTCGCCGCGCGGCACCTCCTCGGCCCCGAGGTCGGCGTGCTCGTGGGCGCGGTGGTCGCCGTCGGTCTCGCGACGACCGTCGGCGCGCTCGCGATGACGGGGCCGCGCGTGTACGAGCGCATGGGGCTCGATCATCCGCGCCTCGCGGTGCTCACGACCTCGCGCCGCGGCCGCGGCCCATTGCGCGCGATCGTGCTGCAGACGCTGGTCGCGATCGCGCTCGCGGCGACCGCGACGTTCGAGGCGCTGCTGACGTACATCGGGTTCACGCTCGCGATCAGCGCCGCGCTGACGCTGGCGGGCGTGTTCGTCCTGCGCGCGCGCGAGCCCGACCTCGAGCGGCCCTACCGCGCGTGGGGGCTGGACGACCGGGCTCGCGATCGCGCTGAGCGCGTGGATGGCGGCGCACACGCTGTGGCGGCGGCCGATCGCGGGGCTCGTCGGCCTCGCCACGATCGCCGTCGGCTTCGCGCTCTACGCGCTGGTGTCGCGACCGCGCGCGAGCCGCGGCTCCCGGCCCACCTCCTCGAGCGCGTCCGCGCCGCACGTAGGATAGGGAGCATGCGAAGCGGTATCGCGCGTCTGCTCGTGCTCGCCCTCGCCGTGCTCGGCGGCGGCTGTCAGGTCCGCAGCCACCTCGACCCGGAAGGCCCGCGGTACGCCGGGATCGCGCTCACGACCGCGCCCGATGCGGAGCCCGATCTCCTGCGCGTGGTCTCGTTCAACATCGAGTACGCCGTCCACGTCGAGCGCGCGACCGAGCTCCTGCGCACCCATCCCGAGCTGCGCGCCGCCGACGTCGTCCTGCTGCAGGAGATGGACGCGCGAGGCACCGCCTCGATCGCCGACGCGCTGCGGCTTCACCACGTCTACTATCCCGCCACCGAGCGCCACGACCGCGGGTTCGGCAACGCGATCCTGAGCCGCTGGCCGATCGTCGACGATCACAAGATCCTCCTGCCGCACCCGAGCCCGCTGCACGGCGGCCGCCGGATCGCGGTCGCTGCGACGATCGCCGCGCCGAGCGGGCCGATCGCGGTGTACGCGGTGCACGCGGAGACCGCGATCCTCGCGCTGGAGGGGCGCCTCGATCAGCTCGAGCGCGTGCTCGACGACGTCGCCGCGCGGTACCCGAGCGAGGTGCCGGTGATCATCGGCGGCGACTTCAACACGGCCGAGCGCTGGGTGATGCCCCGCCTGCGCGAGGGCTTCTTCCTGCGCCGGTTCGAGCACGCGTCGCGCTCGGCCGACGCGACGGCGGACTACTTCTTCGGCAGCCTCGAGCTCGATCACGTCTTCGTGCGCGCGCTCGAGGTGGTGGGCGCCGGCACCGTGCGCACCGCAGCGAGCGATCACCGCGCCCTCTACGTCGTGCTCGAGATGCCGAGCTGAGGCGCCGAGATCAGCGCTTCTTGCGCGTGCGGGTCGACTTCCTCACCTCGGAGCGAGCGCGCGTCTTCTCGGCGCGCTCGCGCTTCGGCGCGGTCTCTTTCTTCTCCTGCTCGAGCGTCGGCTCCTCGGCGCGGCGACGCAGCGCGTAGTTGAGATCGCCGACGCGATACCAGCGATATCCGTACGCCTCGATCGCGATGTCGTGCACGCCCTCGTCGCCCGCGTGGCTGTCGCGCGGCGCCCAGAGATCGAACAGGTCATCGCCGTTCGGCACCCCGACGCGAAGGCTCACGTCGTGGGGATGATCGTCGAAGTTGTGCAGCGTCACGACCGACGTGCCGCGCCAGTCGTAGCGCATCGCGAGCACGTGGGGCGAGCCGGTCTCGAGGATCTCCCACCGGCCCCAGCCGATCTCGGGGCACTCCTTGCGCACCCGGATCAGGCGGATCGTCCAGCGCAGCATCGAGTCGGGATCGCGCCGCTGATTCTCGACGTTGACGTGGTGGTAGTCGTAGACGCCGAAGTCGATCACGGGATGGACGAGGTCCTCCGCGGTCGAGAAGCCCGCCTGCGGCTCGCCGGACCACTGCATCGGCGTGCGCACGGCGATGCGCTCCTTCAGCTCGAGATGATCCCCCATGCCGATCTCGTCGCCGTAGCGCAGCACCGGCGTGCCCGGCAGCGCGAAGCACATGCTGTACGCCAGCTCCTGGTGCGGGCGGTTGCCCAGCATCGGCGCGAGCCGCCGCCGGATGCCGCGCCCGTAGAGCTGCATCGACGGATCGGGCGCGAACCGCTCGAACACCGTCGCGCGCTGCTCGTCGGAGAGCCGACCGAGATCGAGCTCGTCGTGGTTGCGGAGGAACTGCGCCCACTGCGCCGAGTGCGGCAGCTCGCGCGTCGCCGTGAGCGCCTCGCGGAGCTCTGCGACCTCGCCCGTGGCCAGCGCATAGAAGAGGTGCTGGTTCACCCAGAAGTTGAACATCATCTGGATGCCGCGGCCGTCGCGGAAGTACTCGCGGCTCTCGTCGGGCAGCACGTTCGCCTCGCCGAGCAGCACCGTCGGCCCCGACCTCCAGTGGGAGAACTCGCGGAGCTCCTCGAGGTAGTCGAAGTGCATCTTCGTCGGCTTCGAGGGGTCGCCGGGGCTCGGGTGCTCGATCAGGAAGGGCACCGCATCGATGCGGAAGCCGTCGACGCCGAGCTGGAGCCAGAACCCCATGATCCGCCGGATCTCCGTGCGCACCGCGGGGTTGTCGATGTTGAGGTCGGGCTCGAACTCGTAGAAGCGGTGGAAGTAGTACTCGCCGCGCTCGGCATCGCGCGTCCACGTCGAGCGCTGCACGCCGGGGAACACCATCCCCTTGTCCCAGTTGGGCGGACGCTTCTTCGACCAGACGTACCAGTCCGCGTACTTCGGATCTCCCGCGCGCGAGCGCTGGAACCACGGGTGCTCGTCGGACGAGTGGTTGACCACGAGATCCATGATCACCTTCAGCCCGCGCTTCTTGGCCTGGTGCACGAGCTCGACGAGCTCGCCGAGCGTGCCGAGGCGCGGATCGACCGCGTAGTAGTCGGAGACGTCGTAGCCGTTGTCGCGGTTGGGCGTCGCGTAGAACGGCGCGATCCAGAGCACGTCGACGCCGAGCGTCTCGATGTAGTCGAGGCGCCGTACCAGCCCCTCGAAGTCGCCGACCCCGTCGCCGTTGGAGTCGACGAACGACTCGACATCGAGGTGGTAGATGACGGCGTTCTTGTACCAGAGGTCCTCGATCATGACGTCCGGGTCGACGTAGGCGCCGCGCCCGGCGACGACCATGCCGGGCGCGATCCGGCTTTCTACGGGCGTGCCGCTCGTGATAGCCAGGACGCCGATGCGCAGCTCGATGCTGGCCGTGGTCCTGCTCCCGGCGCTGGTCCTGGTGGTCGGTGCGACGACGTCGGCCTCGGCACAGTACGCCGACGACTTCCCGGATCCCCAGCGCTTCACGCTGCGGAACGGGCTCGAGGTCGTGCTCGATCCGGTGCCGGCGCGGCGCGAGGTGACGGTGCTGGTCTCGTACCACGTCGGCACGCGCGACCAGCCGCGCGGCTGGACCGGGCTGGCGCACCTCACCGAGCACCTGATGTTCGAGGGATCGCTGCACGCGCCCGGCGGCTACATCGAGACGCTCGAGCGCGCGGGCAGCATCGATCGCAACGCGACGACCTCCGTCGATCGCACCGAGTACTTCCAGACGGTTCCGTCGTCCGGGCTCGAGACGGTGCTCTTCCTCGAGAGCGATCGGATGGCGTATCTGCTCTCGACGCTCGACCAGCGCGGGCTCGAGGAGCAGCGACGCGTGGTCGAGCGCGAGCGCATCGAGCGCCAGACGCTCAGCGAGCGCGGGCTGTTGCCGGCGTTCATCGCGCGCGCTCTCTACCCGATCGCACACCCGTACCGCGACGTCATCGAGGTGCCCGGCGATCTCGCCGCGATCTCCCTGCCGCACGTGCAGTGGTTCGTGCAGTCGTGGTACCAGCCCGCCAACGCGACGCTGGTGATCTCGGGGGGCTTCGACCCCGCGCTCGCGCGCGCGCTCGTCGAGCGCTGGTTCGGGTCGCTCCGCCCGGCGTCGGCCTTGCCCGCGCGGGCCACGGCGGCGCGGGTTCGTCTGGACGACGAGCTCCGCATGGTCATCGCCGCCGACACGACGACGGATCAGCTGCGCGTCGTCTGGCCGACGCCGGCGTACGGCGCGCCGGGCGACGCCGAGCTCGACGTGATCGCGCACGTGCTCACGGAGCGGCTGCAGCTCACGCTCGTGGAGCAGGGCCTCGCGCTCGCGGCGTGGGCGCGACAGTCGAGCCACCAGCTGTGCTCGGAGTTCACCGCGGGCGCGCTCGTCCCGCACGAGCGCGGCACCGCGGAGGCGCTCGCGGCGATCGACGCCGAGCTCGCCCGGCTCGAGCAGGGCGTCGATCCCGCGCTGGTGCGCCGCGTCCAGGAGGTCTGGCTCGATCGGCTGGTCGCGCAGATGGAGCATCCCGCGGCACGCGCCGGCATGCTGGCGCTCCGCATGTACGACGGCGCGCCCTACACCGTCGCGCGCGAGGCG
>JALYRN010000585.1 GCA_030855295.1 Myxococcota bacterium
CCGAGCTCGATCGTCCCACGCGGCTCCATCGTGTCGGCGTCGAACGCGCGCACGGTCCCCTCGTCCTGGCACGCGACGAGCGCGAGGTCGCCCGCGATCGCGACCGTCCGCGGGCGGGCCCCGACGTCGATCGCGCGCAGCCGCGTGCGCCCCACAGCATCGATCACCGCGACCACGCTCGCGTCGGGCTCGACGACCCAGATCCGATCGCGCGCGGCGTCGTACGCGATCGTCGTCGACGACGTCGGGCGCGACGCCGCGGGCTCGAAGACCACCGAGATCAGCCGCGTCGCCTCGACGCGCATCCCGCGCGCCGCGATCGACATCGACATCACGATCGGCCCCGGATACGTCCACGCGTGGCACGCGGCCGCGCCGCCCGCGAGCTCGTCCGACGCGCCGTCGCCCCACGTCACCGTGACGACCGCGTCGGCCGCCTCGCGGTGGATCGCCGAGAAGCAGGTCTCCACGCCGACGAACGCAAAGTCGCTGCCCTCGATCGCGATCGAGATCCCGCCGCTGAACGGCGCGTCCGCGCTCGCGTCGCCCATGGGGCCGCCGTCGACCGATCGATCGCCGGGCGCGCCACATCCCGCCGCGAGCGCGAGCGCGACGATCAACGAGCCGCAGCGATCGGGCGTGCGCACCGCGTCACTCGCCACAGCCGACGGTCGTGAACGTCGCGCGGAACTGCTCCGTCAGCGCGTTGCCCGAGACGTCGTGCACGCCGCCGGGGGGGACGAGCACCTCGTACTCGGTCGACGGCCGCAGCGGCGCGGCCGGCCAGAAATTCACCACGCCCTCCTGCCCCGAGAGCGCTCCCGGGATCACCGTCCCGGTGCCGACCTCCCGCACGACGATCGAGCCGCGCCACACCGACTCCATCGCGACGAACTCGTCGAACGTCAGCCCGACGCGCGTCGTGATCGCCTGATCGACCGCGCCATCGGCCGGCACCACCCAGTTCACGCGCGGCCCGCGCGCGTCCGGCGACTCGCGCCACGGCGCGATCGCGGTCGCGCGGCCGTCGACCGCGTCGTCGTCGACGCTCAGCAGAACCACGTTCCCGAGCGGCGTGATCGTGTCGAGATCGCCCTCGAGATCGAAGCGCGCGACCTCGCGCGGCATCGTCGGATCGCTCACGTCGTACGCGACCGCGAATTGGCTCATGCCGACGAACGCGATTCCCTCGTGCAGGTAGACGTACCCGCCGTCCGCGTCGTCCGCGTCGATGTTCGACACGAACGTCGGCGCCGACGGCGTGCGCAGATCGTAGATCGCCAGGCCGCCGCCCAGGCCGTTGCGCGCGTGGTAGCCGAGCCCGCCGTTGACCATGCCGAAGTACGCCGTCGTCGCGTACGGCCGACCGAAGCGATCGAGCCGCCCGTTCGAGATCAGGAAATTTCCTCCCGCGATCGGGCGCGGCGCGTCCGGGACTCCGATGTCGTACAGCGCGACCAGCGATCCTTCCGACGCCATCACGACCAGCAGGTTGCCGATCGCATGCACGTTGCCGACGCGGAAGTTCGGCACCGGCTGGAACTGGTGAACGAGCCGAGGCGCCGTCGGATCGCCGGCGTCGATCACGAACACGCCGTTGTCCGACGCGCCCGCGTAGAGGTACGGCGCCTGCCAGAAGACGCTCATGATCGTGCGCATGTACGCGTCCGGGTAGCGCACGCCCGGCAGCTCCAGATCGTGCGCCATGCGGGGCGCCGTCATGTCGCTCATGTCCCAGAATTGGATCCCGCGCAGCGACGCGACCGCGATCCATCGCCCGCCGAGCGCGCTCGAGAAGCCGGTCGCGTGTGTCTCGCGGATCTGCTCGTCGAGCACGTTCGCGATCGTCACCGGCGCGCACGGCTCGTCCATCTCGAACACCGCGACGCCGCCGCGCCCGCGCTCGTGCGCCCATGGCCGGACGAGATAGCCGTCGAGCATGAACCCGGTGTTGTGGTGTCGCTCGTCGGTCGCGCCGAAGTCCATGTAGCCGCAGTGCTCGTAGAGCTGCGCCGCCGTGAACGTCGTGCGCGGCCCGCCCGGCCCGCTCGCGCGCGGGAACGCGCCGGGCTCGAGCGTGCCCGCGTCGTCGTCGTGAGCCGCCGCGTCGATGCCGGCGTCGAGCCGATCGCATCCGGTCTGCGGCGGCCCGACGTCGGGCTCGATCCACGCGTCGATCGGCGGCGGCGGCCCGCCGTCCGTGCCCGCATCGAGCTCCGGCGCGACGGGCTCGCTCCCGCATCCGATCGCGGTCGCGATCCCGAGCGCCATCGCGACCCACCACGCGCGCGAGCGATGCATCGAGCCCTCCGATCCGACGCTACCACGCGCGCGATCGGCCTCGCCGGCCATCCGCTGGCCGGACGAGCGTCTCGGATCTCACTCGTAGCAGGCGTAGACGGCCGGATAGCGCGCCTCGAAGCACAGCATCGCGGCGTCGCACGACGTCGCGGCCTCGACGCACGGCATCAGCGCGTCGAGGGATGTCGCCGAGAGCGTCGCGAGCGGGGGCACCATTCGATGGATCGCCGCGTCACGGCTGTCGGGGAACGCATCGGCACATCGCGCCGCGAGCCGATCAGCGAGCGGGAGCGCGGGCGCGTATCCCGCGAGGTCGTGCGCTGCGCGGATGCACTCCTCGGCGCCCGAGGGATCGGGGAACGATCGACAGCTGTCCTCGCTGTGCGCTCGGATGCACTCCAGATCCGCGGCGAGCACGTCGCTGCGCTCGGTCGCGCAGTGCGCACCGAGCGCGCGATGGCCGCACTGTCGATCGGCGTCGCTGCACGTGATCGAGGCCGCGATCTCATCGCACGTCTCGCCGCTCCCATCGCGCGGCGCGGCACCTCCGTCGTCGAGCTCGACCATCCCGTCCAGGGCCGCCGCGGGCCCGTCGTCACATCCGGCCGAGAGCAGAAGGATCAGGATCGCGAACGCAGCACGTTGGGTCACTCGGGTCTCCTGGTTGGACATGCCGCCGCGCAGCGCAAGCGTGGTGCCACGCGAAAACAGCCGATTTCGTCGCCGATCGCCGCGACGTCGTGCAGGGCGATGCACGACCGTTCGCCCGCGGCACGGTCCGCTCGAGCGCGGTCAGGAGCGGCAGTGGAACGGCCACTCCGCGTCCGCCGGACGATCGACCACCAGGTGCGTGTCGATCACCGCGCAGCGCGCTCGGCTCGCGCCCTCGCGCCGCGCGCGCTCGATGCCCTCGGCATCGTGATCGCGCTCGAACGACACGATCAGATCGCAGCCGAGCGGCGCGCGTCCGCCCGCGCGGATGCGCTCGCGATGGCCGACGAGATCCCTCCGCAGCGACGCGACCGTGTCGCTCGCGCAGACGCTCGCTCCCGCGCGGCGCTGCGCCTCGAGGTGATCGAGCACGCGCTCGGTCTGCCGCACGACGTCCGCGTCGGTCGCGTGTCCGAAGCCCCCCGAGATCGGGCTCAGCACATAGAGCGGCGGGCTCGCGTCCGCGCGGATCGCGGCGAGCGCGAGCACCGCGATCTGCACGGTGATCAGCCGGCGCCGGCGCACCGCATCGCCACGCGACGGTGAATGGATCATCGCGAGCGAGGGTGCGAGCAACGTCGTCAGGAGCGGGAAGCCGTAGTGGATCGCGAACCGCGACGCGCCCTCGAACGATGCGCCCAGGTGCAGCGCGACCCACGGCGCCGCCGCCGCGAGCGCCGCGAGGAGCACGCGCTCGCGCAGCACGACGCCCGCGATCCCGACCACGCACAGCGGCATCCAGAGGTCGACCCGATGCGCCAGCAGGTACCGCACGCGCTCGCTCCAAGCCGCGCTCGTCAGGTGGGCCCACGGCGGCTCTCCCGAGTACACCAGCGCGAAGACCGGCAGCGGCGGGAAGAACACCCTCTGCATCACCACGAGGACCAGCCCCAGCGCGATCGCGACGCCCAGGAACCGGAATGCGATCGCTCGGTCCTCGGCGCGCGCGGGCGGCGCCAGCATGGTCACTGCGCCGAAGAAGAGCGCGAAGTGGAAGGGCGCATCCTCGCGCGTCGCGAACAGAGCGAGCAGCAGACCGAGCGCGAGCTGGCGTCGCCTCTGGAAGAGCGCGATCGAGGCGCTCCACACGAGCGCCGGGATCGCGATCTCGAAGTGCGCGTTCCAGCTCGCGTGGACGCAGATCCCGCAGAGCGCGAGCGCCCACGCGCCTCCCACGCCGAGCGCGCGCGAGCCGAACGCGAGGAACAGCGCGCGGTACGCCGCGCCCGCGACCAGCGCGACGACGACGCCGTGGAAGAGCGCGAAGAGCTGCGCGACGCCCAGCGGCAGCACGCGGCTGACGAGCGTCAGCGGCACCATGAAGAGCGTCAGGTGCGTGTGGAAGTACGGCCGCGGCGTCTCCGAGAACGCCGCGGGCACCGAGAGCCACAGGTCGTTGCGGTGGATGACCTGCGCGAACAGGCCCGCGTCGTTGTAGACCGCTCCGACCTCGTAGAAGAGGCTCTCGACATAGAGCGCCATCGCGAGGAACGGCAGCATCGTCGCGCACGACAGCGCGACGATGTCGGCGCGGAGACGCTCGATCTCGCGCCACCCCATCACGCCATTCCTCTCGCGCCGCTCCCCCTCCCGAGGAAGTCAGCGCGGCGGGCTCGCGATGCTCACGCGCCGCTCGCGAGGACACTGCGCGACCTGCGCGCGGACGTCCTCCGGCAGCGTCCAGCCGCGCGGCACGTCGGCGAGCGCGCGGCTCGCCTCGTCGCAGCGTCCCGCCGCGACC
>JALYRN010000058.1 GCA_030855295.1 Myxococcota bacterium
GACGCGGCGTGCCGCATCATGCGATGACCGATGATCACCGCGAGCGTCGCGAGCAGGCAGCCCGCGAGCGCCGGCGCGCGGTAGTGAGCCTCGTCGGCCGACGCGAGCACCGCCGCCGATCCGACGACGATCACCTGGCCGACCGCGACCGCGAGCCCTCCCGTCTGCGCCCACGCCCGGCGCCCGGCGCGCACCTGCTCGTCCGTGATCGCGACCGTGTCCGCCGCCGCTGCGCGCTCTTCGATCGTCGCCGTTCCCGTCTGCTCCATCTCGCACCTCCTCGTGCTGATCGTTTCGTCGAGCCGGAGCGCGCTCGCGCCCGGCGACCGAACCGGTCACTCCGCGTCGCCGGCCGCCCAGTCGCTCGCCAGCACCCCGCTCACGACGCGAGCTCGCGAGGGACGCATCGATTCGCTCGTGCCCACGTCCGTGTCCGTCGCGACGACGTCGGCCGCGATGATGGTCGCGCTCTCCACGACGGATCGCGGGTCGTCCGCGATCTCGTCGAAGCTCGCGCGCACGGTCGCGTTGGCGCCGAGCTCGCGCGACACCGCGAACGTCGGGAGCGCGCCCCCCGTCGCGACCTGTACCCGCCGGCCCTCGGCGGCCAGCCTCGCGACGTAGCTGCGCAGCCCCGCGAGCCCGCTCGCGTCCCAGTCGCACACCCCCGACAGATCGATCCGCAGCGTCGGCGCGCTGCCGCACGCGCTCGCGAGCACCTCGGCGACCCGCGCCTGCGAGCTGAACACGAGCGGGCCCTCGAGCCGCGCGATCCGCAGGTCGCCGAGCGTGTGGGCGCGCGCACGCAGCGCTGCACCGTTCGCTCGCGCGAGCGCGACGAGGGCGATCCCCGTGCCGATCACGATCCCTTCGACGAAGCCGGTCCACACGATCGCGATCGCGGTGGCAACGAAGAGGAACGCGTCGAAGCGACGCACCGTCGACAGGATCCGCAGCTCGCGCACGTCGATCAGCCTCGCGCCGACGACCAGGAGCACCCCCGAGAGCGCGGCGATCGGCACCAGGTCGAGGTGCGGCCCGAGCACGAGCACCACGCCGAAGAGCACGACGGACTGCACCGCACCGCAGAGCCGGGTCGAGCCGCACGCCTCGATCGCCGCCACGCTTCGCACCACCGCCGAGGCGACCGGCATCCCGCCGAAGAGAGCGCTCGCGATGTTCGCGACCCCCTGCGCGACGAGCTCCTGATCGGGCCGGTGGCGCGCTCCGCCGATCCGCGCGTCGATGCTGACGGCGCAGAGCAGCGAGTCGACCGACGCGAGCGCCGCGAGCGCGAGCGCGCTCGGCAGCAGCGCCCCGAGATCCACCGCGCCGAGGTCGGGCAGGGCGAAACTCAGCGCACCGGCCGCGATCGGCTCGACGCGCTCGATCCCGAGCCCGAGCCATGCCGTGATCCCGACGGCGACCGCGAGCCCGACCAGCGGCGCCGGCACGCGCGGAACGAGCTTCGGGATCGCGACCAGCGCGACGATCACGCCGGCGCCGATCGCGAGCGCCACGACATCCATCGCGAGCAGCGCGGCGGGATCGCCGCTGTGCTGTCCGATCGTGCGTCCGTCGTGCAGCCCGATCAGGTGCGGCAGCTGCGAGTTGAACACCAGGAGGCCGACCGCGGCGAGGAACCCACCGACCACCGGCCGCGGGATCGCGCGAACGATGCCGCCGACGCGGAAGAGCCCCAGGCCGATCTGGATCAGCCCGGCGATCACCGTCGCGACGATCATCCCCTGGATGCCGTGCGTCGCGACGATCAGCGCCGTCAGCGGCGCGAGCGCGACCTCGGGCCCCGTGATGTTGAGCCGCGAGCCTCCGAAGAGCGCGCCGATCAGCCCAGCGACGGCGCCGGTGACGAGGCCGCTGGCGGGGGGGAGCCCGCAGGCGACCGCGAGCGCCAGGTTCAGCGGGATCGCGACCATCGCGACGGCCACGCCGGCAGCGATGTTGGTCGGGACGGTCGCTGGCACGAACATCTCGCGCCACGACCCGACCGTGTCGCGCGCAGCGTCCGCCCAGCTCGGGTCCGCGCCAGCGATGCTGTCGGCTCTGCTCATGGCGCCCCGCTTTCCACGCGGCGTGCCAGCAGCACGACCGTCGGTACGCGCCTGATGCGCGGATCGCGCGCCCCGCCTGTCGCGAGACACCGACACGTGCGGACGACACCGTCGGTCAGGACCGACACCCCGATCGAACGGGTGATCGCGGCGCCGCGGGCAGGTACCCTTCGGCGGCTCGGACGGCGGGAGATCCGTCCGTGTTCACTCGGCCGCGTGCCGAGCGCGCCGCGTGCATGTGGAGCGGGCGCGCTCTCCCCCGCCTCGCTCGCTTCTCGATTCGATGCGCCTCTCGTCTCGCCTGATCGTCTCGCACGCGGCCCCGGTGGTCGTGGTCTCGCTCGCGCTCGCGCTCGTGCTCGCTGCGATCGGGCGGATGACGCAGCTCGTCGGCGAGCTGGGCGAGGAGGAGCTCCGAACGCTCGCGAGCGAGGGCGCGCTGCACCAGACGGCGTGGAACGTCGATCTCGCGATGCGCCACGCGCTCTCGCGCTGCGCGCGCGGCGAGCGCGACGAGGCGCGCGACCATCTGCAGCGGAACGACGCGCTGCTCCGTGCGCAGCTCGGACGCTCCGCGGGCGTGTCGGAAGGTCTGCGGCGCGCCAGCGAGGGGTACACCGCGCTCGCCGGGCAGATGCTCGAGGCGGGCGTCTGCTCCGAGCACGCCGCCGCGGCGGAGCTCCAGCGCGGCGAGCTCGACGCGCTGATCACGACGATGTGGGTCGAGCGGCTCGCCGAGCTCCACGCCTCGGCCCGCGAGCAGGAGGAGCAGGCGCGGCGCCTCGGCTCGAGCGCGCTCTGGACCGGCGTGCCGATCGCGGCCGTCGCGCTGGCGCTCGCGATGTTGATCGCTCGCCGGATGGCGGCGGAGATCAGCGACCCGCTCGCGACGATCTCGAAGATGGCGCGGCGCCTCTCGCACGGTGACTTCGGCGAGCGGATCACGGCCGCGGGGCCGGTCGAGGTGGTCGAGCTCGCGGAGGAGCTCGAGCAGATGCGCGCGCGGCTCGCCGAGCTCGAGTCGCTGAAGCAAGGCTTCCTCGCGTCGGTGTCGCACGAGCTCCGCACGCCGCTCTCGAAGATCCGCGAGGCGCTCGCGCTCCTGTCCGACGGCGCGTGCGGTCCGCTCGAGGATCGACAGGTGCGCGTCGTCGCGATCGCGCGGACCGCGTGCGAGCGCGAGATCCGTCTCGTGAGCACCCTGCTCGATCTGTCGCGGCTGCGCGCGGGCAGCCCTCTGCGCCGGCGCAACGCTTCTTTCGACGACACGCTCGACGCGGCGCTCGAGGAGGAGGAGCCCGATGCGAAGGCGAAGCGGGTGACGATCGAGCTCGAGCGCGAGGGTGACACCCCACGCGCGGTGCTCGACGACGCGATGATCGAGCGCGCCCTGGCGAACCTGGTGCGCAACGCGGTCTCCGTCTCGCGGGCGGGTCAGCGGGTGCGCGTGGTCCGCTCGCTCGAGCGCACGGACGGCCGGCCGTTCGCGGTGGTCCGAGTCTCCGACGAGGGCCCGGGCGTGCCGCCCGAGGTGCGGGAGATGCTGTTCGAACCGTTCGTCACGGTCGCCGTGCCGAGCTCGCCGAAGGCGCTCGGGGTCGGGCTGGGGCTCGCGCTCTCGCGTGAGGTGGCGCGCGCGCACGGGGGCGACCTCGAGCTCGACCAGGCGGTCGCGTCGGGCGCGTGCTTCGTGCTCCGCGTGCCGCTCGACGCGGGGGACAGCACGGCGCCGCCGCGCCCGATCAAGAGCTCGACGGAGGTCTCGACGTGAGCGGAGACGAGACGCGCGGTCACGTGCTCGTCGTCGACGACGAGGAGGATCTCTGCGAGCTGCTCTCGATGCGGCTCGAGCACCACGGGTTCCGGGCGAGCGTCGAGACGACGGGGCGCGGCGCGCTCGAGGTGATGGAGCGCGAGATCGTCGACACGATGATCGTCGACCTCCGGCTCGAGGGCGAGAGCGGTCTCGACGTGCTCGAGGCGGTGCAGCGACGCTCGCTCGATCTGCCGGTGATCGTGCTGACGGCGCACGGCACGGTCGAGACCGCGGTCGAGGCGATGCGGCGCGGCGCGTACGGCTTCCTGACCAAGCCGTTCCACGACCACGAGCTGCTGCAGAAGGTCGAGCACGGTGTCGAGCGGGTGAAGCTGCGGCGCGAGGTGGCGGGCCTGCGGCGCATGGTCGGCGACGCCGAGGGCGAGCGACTGCTGGGCACGAGCGCGAGCATCGGCGAGGTGCGCGAGCGGATCGCGCGCGTCGCCCGTTCGGACGCGAGCGTGCTGCTGCTCGGCGAGTCGGGCACCGGCAAGGAGCTCGCTGCGCGGATGCTCCACGCGCTCTCGCCGCGCGCCGGCGCGCGATTCGTCGCGGTGAACTGCGGAGCACTGCCGCCGGACCTGCTGGAGAGCGAGCTCTTCGGTCACGCCCGCGGCGCGTTCACGGGTGCGCTGCGCGACAAGGAGGGTCTGATCGCGGCGGCGAACGGTGGGACGCTGCTCCTCGACGAGATCGGTGACGCGCCGCCGCAGGTGCAGGTGAAATTGCTGCGCGTCCTGCAGGAGCGCGAGGTCGTTCCGATCGGGACCACGCGCGCGATCCCGGTCGACGTGCGCGTGATCGCGGCGACGCATCGTGATCTCCGGCTCGAGGTCGAGCGTGGCACGTTCCGCGAGGACCTCTTCTACCGCCTCCACGTGGTGCCGATCGCGCTCCCGCCGCTGCGAGAGCGCCTCGAGGATCTGCCGCTGCTCGCGGAGCTCTTCCTGACGCACAGCGCGTCCCGTCACGGCCTCGGCGCGCCGCACCTGACGAGCGAAGCGCTGCGGCTGCTGATGGCGCACGACTGGCCCGGCAACGTGCGCGAGCTCGCGAACGTCGTCGAGGGCGCGGCGCTGCTCGCGACCGACGGCGTGCTGCGCCCGCAGCACCTGCTCGCGGTCCTCTCCCGCGCGCCCGGCGGGGAGCGTCGCGAGCCGTCGCAGCACGAGCCCCCCGCCGATCCGAGCCTGGGAGCGACGACGATCGCGAGCGCCCTGTCGGCCAAGGACCTGCCGTCGCTGCGCGAGGCGCGCGAGACGTTCGATCGCGCGTACCTCGAGGAGGTCCTCCGTCGCGCGGGCGGCAACGTCAGCGCCGCCGCGCGGATCGCCGGACGAAACCGAACCGACTTCCATGCGCTGCTGAAGCGCAATGGCATGTCTCCGGACGACTTCCGCGAGCCCTGAGCCTCGCTCAGGGCGCGTCGGGAGCGCGCGGCGGGACGAGGCCGCGCTCGGCGAACGAGCGGAGCGTCTCGAGGCGCTCCGCCATCTCGCGCGCGAACACGCGCCCCAGGATCGCGTCGGTCAGCCATCCGAGCCGCGGGCGTGCCTCGACGTGGTAGCGGAACACCACGCGCGTGCGCTCCGCGTCGATCGCCTGGTACGCCCACGAGCCGGCGAAGGAGCGGAACATCCACGGTCCCTTGGTCATCCGCACCGCGACTCGCTCGGGCGGCCGGAACGACACGTACTCGGTCTCCATCCCGCGACCTGCGCGATCGACGCACCACGCGCGCACGCCGACCGCGGCGCGCTCCGCGTCGATCAGCCTCGCCTCGGTCAGGAACGTGTCCCACTCGAGGCGGCGCGCGTAGTCCTGCATCCACCAGAACAGCGCGTCGCGCGACGCGGGGACCTCGATCGATCGCTCGAACGTCGGCACGCCGACAACATACCGCATCGTCTGGAAGACCGCGCCGGCAGCGCCGGAGCGAGGCGTCTACTTGCGATCGATCGTCTCGACGCCGCTCCACTCGGGCGGGGTGCCGCGCGCGACGTACTCGGCGCAGCGCTCGAGGTAGCGGCGCGCGGTGCGATCGGCGGGATGCGCCGCGAGCACGCGCTCGAACGCCGACGACGCGATCGCGAACTCGGCCGCCTTCCAGGCCTCGAGGCCGCGACCGAAGTCGGCGGCGGTGCGGCGCTTGGAGCTCGCGCTCTCGTCGGTCTCGCCATCGAAGCACTCGTACACCCGATAGACGTGCGACTTGCCCTTCACGCGCACGTCGCCGACGCGCCGCAGGCCGTAGCGCTGCGCGTCCTCGATGCGCGAGACCGTGCTCTCGCTCGCGACGATCGCGACCGAGAACTCCTTGGTGAGCCCCTCCATGCGCGCCGCGGTGTTCACCGTGTCGGAGACCAGCGCGGTGTCCATGCGGTCGCGATCGCCGATCACGCCGATCATGAGCGGACCGGTGTGCACGCCCATGCCGACCGCGATCGGCTCGCGGCCCTTCGCGCGGCGCTCGTCGTTGTACGCGCTCACGGCGCGCTGCATCTCGACGCACGCGGCGAGCGCGTCCTCCGCGCGGCGCGGGAAGAACGCCATCACGCCGTCGCCCATGAAGCTGTTGACCACGCCCTCGTGCGCCGCGATCGACGGCGTCATGCGCCGCAGGAAGCCGTTGATGAAACGGAAGTTGTCGTCGGGCGACATCTTCTCGGAGAGCGAGGTGTACGAGCGGATGTCGAGGAACACGACGCTCATGTCGCCGTGGCGCTGATCACCGAGCTTCACCTCGAGGATCGATTCCTTGCCCAGGAAGTCGAGGAACGCACGGGGCGTGAAGCGGCTGTATGCGCTCGTCAGCTCCACCTGTCGCTCGAGCGAGACCGTCAGGTTCTGGTAGAGCTTCGCGTTCTCCAGCGAGATCGCGATCTGCCCGCCGAGCACGTTGACCAGCGCGACGCGCTCCGCGGTGAACGCGCTCGGCGCGAGGTTGTTCTCGAGGTGGAGCGCGCCGATCAGCTCGCCGTGGTGGAGGATCGGCGCGCAGAGCACCGAGCGCACGCGGCTGCGCACCACGTACGGATCGCGCGCGAAGCGCGCCTCCGTGAGCGCGTCGTCGATCACCAGCGGCCGCTTCGACCGAGCGACGTACGCGAGCACCGACTCGGGCACGCCCGCGCCGCTCCGCACCGGCTCGTCGAGGCCGGTGCGCACGATCGCGTGCGGCGCGTCCTGCTGCGCGACCACGCGCCCCTCGCCGCCCTCGTAGAGCACGAGCGTGCCGCGCTGCGCGCCCGCGTTCTCGACGACGATCTCGAGGAGCTTCGCAGACAGGCGATCGAGCACGATCTCACCGGAGATCGCGGTGCTCGCCTTGAGGACGGAGGCCAGATCGATCGAGGGCGACGCCGGAGCGCCCGCCAGCTCGACGGCGCCGCGCGCCCCTCCGTGCGCGAGCTCTGGGTGCTCGGCCTCGAGCGCGTCGGCCTTCGCGATCGCGCCCCAGCGCAGGTAGCCCTCGTGCGCGCGGGACAGGTACCAGCCCGCGAGCTCGGCTCGGCCGCCGGCGCGGTGGAAGCGCGCCGCGAGCTCCTGCGCGAGCGCGGCCTCTTGGACGTACTGGTGGCGGAGCGCTCCCTCGATCGCTCGATCGTAGAGCTCACGCGCCGACGCCGCGTCGCCGCTCACCCGAGCGAGCTCGGCGGCGACGAGGTCGTGCTTGTGCTGATAGTTCATCGGGCCGAAGGAGCCCCACTTCGCGAGCTTCTTCGCGCCCGCGCGCGCGCTCGCGAGCAGCGCCTTCGCGTCTCGCTTCGGTGCGCGCTCCGACACCGCGATCCGCGCGAGCGCGTCCCAGAAGACGTAGAACGGCGTGTCCGGCAGTCCGGTCGCCGACTCGAGGAACGCGCGCGCCTCGTCGCCGTGCCGGACCGCGTCCTCGTAGCGCCCGAAGAGGTACGAGAGCGAGAGCTTGTTGAACTGGTAGAAGAACCGCGACGTCGCGTCGTCGCCTTTCTGCGAGAGCGACGCGATCTCGGAGTCGGCGTAGGTCTCCCCGGCGAACGCGATCGGATCGGCGGTGCGCCCCATCAGGTTGAGCAGCACCTGGCGCAGCATGTCGCAGCGCCGGTGCGCGGCCCGCTGCTCGAGCTGATCGAAGATCGCGCTGTAGGTCGCGGCCTCGCGCTCGAGCTCCGCGAGCGGCGCGCCGGTGAAGTACATCCAGAGCAGCCGGTAGTGCGCCGACCACGTCGAGCCGACGAGGTTGCCGGCCTTCATGCCGCTCTGGTACGCGTCGAGCAGCGGATCGCACGACTCGCGCAGGTGCTTGGTCCAGTGCTCGATGAAGACGTAGAGGACGAAGTAGACCTTCGCGAGATACGCCTCCGCGCTCAGGTTCTTCATCGTCTCGAGGGCGATCTTCCCGAACACCTCTCCCGATCGGATGTCGCCGAGCACGCCGCTGAGCGTGATCGCGAACGAGCCGTAGCCGAAGGCCGAGAGCGGCGAGTTGCCGTACTTCACCGAGAGGTCGACCATCGCGAACACGAGCAGCGGGAAGAGCGCGCTCCCGGACATGTACGCGGGCGGCACCATGCGCTCGAGCAGCAGCATCGCCTCGAGCTTGTGGGGGTCGGTCATGCGGCGCTGCTGCGCGAGCGCGGGCACGTCCTTGCCGGCCAGCGTCAGCTTGGTGCGCGTGAGGCCGATCAAGATGTGCGGCAGCTTGGGCGCGCGCGGGAACCGCACGCCGAGCTGGGCGAGCGCCTCGAGCCCCGCGACGATCGCGTCCTGCAGCCGGTTCTGCGAGGTGTACGCGTCGACGCGCAGGTTGTAGACGCGGATCGTCTCGAGGATCGTTCCGCCGTGCGCGAGCACCACGTCGATGTGGCGCTCCATGCGCTCGAGGGCAGTCGATAGGTACGCGCACTCGGCGGCCTCGGTGTGCGTCGCGAGCGCGAGCGCGCGATCGCGCTCCCACGCGCCCTGCCCCATCAGCTCGACGCCGATCTCGAGGTGCGCCAGCGCGGCGGCGTAGGCGCCCGAGCGCTTCGCGACCATCGCCGCCTCGAGGTTCAGCGCGGCGATGCGGTGGCGCTCGTCGCGATCGGTCGCGCCCGCGCGGCCGCGGTTGAGCTGGCCCGCGACTTCGAAGATGCGCGCGCCGGTCGTCGCCTCGTCGCTCGCCGCGAGCAGCCTGCCGATCCGCAGGTGCAGCGCCCCGCGCTCGCCCTCCGGCACCAGCGAGTACACCGCCTGCTGGATGCGATCGTGCGGGAACACGTAGGTCGCCTGGGTGCGCTCGGTCAGCGCGAGCCCCGCCGCGACGAAGCGATGCCCGATGCCCGCCGGCAGCAGCAGTCCCTCGCGCATCGCCGGCTCGAGCGCCTCCGCGGTCTCGGCGATCGATCGCTCCCACACGTGCGCGAGCGTCCGCACGTCGAAGCGGTTGCCGAGGCAGGCGCCGCGCACGAGCGCCTCGCGGGTCATGTCAGGCAGGCGTTTGGCCTTCGCGACGATCAGGTCGAGCACGTCGCGCGACTGACCGCGCTCGCTCGCGTCGCCACCGAGATCCCACTCCCAGCGCGCGGTCACGCCGTTGAACGTCAGGAGCCGCTCCTCGTACATCGACCGCAGGAGCTGCCCCACGAAGAGCGCGTTGCCGCGCGTCTCCTTCGCGACGTAGCGCGCGAGCGGTCGGACCTGCGCGGCATCGCTGCCGAGCGCGTCCGCGACCAGCTGCTCGGTCGCGTCCTCGCTCAGCGGCCCGACCTCGATCCGATGCACCGGCGCGCCCGCGCGCTCCAGCGCGTCGAGCACGATCTGGAACGGATGGCCGGCGCTCACCTCGCCATCGCGATAGGCGCCGACGATCAGCAGGTGCGTCACCTCGCGCGCCGACACCAGCGTACCGAGCAGCTGCAGCGACGCGGGATCGGCCCACTGCAGATCGTCGATGAACACGACGAGCGGTCGCGTCTCGTCGGCGATCGCGTGCAGGAAGCGACGCAGCACGTACTGGAACCGGTTGAGCGCCTCGCTCGGGCCGACGTCGGGCACCGCGGGCTGCGCGCCGATCACCAGCTCGAGATCGGGCACGAGCTGCGTCAGCAGGCCGCCGAGCTCACCGACCGCCTCGCCGATGCGCGCGCGCTGGCGCTCGAGCTCGGCGTCGCTCTCCGAGAGCACCAGGTGCACCCACGCGTCGAACGCGCTGGTGAACGCGGAGAAGGGCAGGTTCTGGTGGTACTGATCGAACTTCCCCTCGATGAAGCGGCCGCGCCGCGCCGCGAGCGGGCGATGCACCTCGTGCACGAGGCTGGTCTTGCCGGCGCCCGCCGGGCCGAGCGCGAGCACGAGCTCGGTCGCGCCCGCCGACGTGCGCTCGAACGACGCGAGCAGCGCGCTCAGCTCGGCGTCGCGCCCGTAGAGCTTGCGCGGCAGCTGGAAGCGCGTGGCGGTGTCGCCGCGTCCCAGCGGGAACGCCTCGATCGCGCCGCCCGCGGTCCACTGCTCGAGGCAGTGCGCGAGGTCGACGCGCAGGCCCTCGGCGGACTGGTATCGATCCTCGGCGTTCTTCGCGAGGAGCTTGAGGACGATCGCAGAGAGCGCCTCCGGCACTCCGGCCGCGATCTCGTGCGGCGCGGATGGCAGCGTCGCGACGAGCCGATGCACCAGCTCGAGCGTGTCGCTCGCGTCGAACGGGGCGCGCCCCGTCAGCATCGCGTACAGGATCGCGCCGATCGCATAGAGATCCGTGCGCCAGTCGATCGGACGGTTCATCCGACCGGTCTGCTCGGGCGCCGCGTACGCAGCGCCGCCGCCGCTGGGGAAGCTCGCGGCGCCGACCGACGCGCGCAGCTCGACGTCGAGGCGCGTCGCGTGCCCGAGCCCGGAGATCTCGATCTCGCGGAAGGCGGCATCGACGCGGATCGCGTCGGGCGTGAGGTGACCGTGCACCAGCCGCGCGCCGTGCAGACCACCGATCGCATCGGTGATCCGCAGCGCGATCTCGAGCACGCGATCGAGCGGCTGTCGGGTCGCGACGAACGTGTGCTCCAGCGAGTCGCCAGCGAGCCACGACGCCCAGAGCGCGGGTCGGCCCTCGATCTCGCCGCGCCGAAACGCACGACGGATGCCGGGCACCGCGAGATCGCGCGTCATGCGGAGCTCGTTCTCGAGCTCGAGGATCACCGAGAGCCGCGACGACTCGCCGCCCTGCGGCGGATCGACGACCGTGACCAGCGCAGGCCCCTCGGCGTGCTCGTCGAGGTAGTAGGTGGCGCCTCGCGACGCGTGGAGCCGTCTCATGGGCTCTCAGTCTGCGCCGGGGATGCCGACGTCGGGGTGGATCTCGCGCAGGTCGGTCTGGCCGTCGCGCGTGAGGAGCGCCTGCGCCGCCTTCAGCCCCGACGTGACCGCGCCCTCGACGTGTCCGATGTTGAGGCCGAAGTCGGTCCAGTCGCCCGCCAGGAAGAGGTTGCGGAAGCCCGACCCGCCGGGCGGCAGCCGGTATCGATCGGTGCCCGGCCACGCGAGCGTGTACTGCTCGCTCGGCGCGACGTTGACCGTGAACCACTGCGCGCGAAGGCGTCGCTCGCCGTCCTCGGCGTGCGCGTTCTCGGGGTCGCGCGGATCGACGAGCAGCGTGAGATCGAACTCTCGCCGGCCGCCGGCGTTCGGTCGCATCGCCTTCGGGAAGAACCACCCCATGTTCTCGTCGAGCCACGCGCGCGACGTCGCGATCAGCCGCTCGCGCTCGCGCTCCGGGAAGCCGGAGTCGGAGAACGGCGGGAGCCGATCGACCGGCCACGTGCCGCAGTAGTAGCTGAGCTGTCCCGGCTGCGCGTCGGGCGTCCATCCCTCGAACGGCAGGACGAGCGCCATGTCGGTCCACGAGTAGAGCAGGTCCGCGTAGATCACGGAGTTGGGCGAGTCGCCCTCTTCCATTCCCCACTTCGCGAGATCCATTCCGAGCTCGGCGAGCCCCGGGCGCAGCCACAGCTGCACGCCGAGCGTCGGCGTGGTCCGCACGTACTGCGACATGTTCTTCCACGCGTCGTTGCGCGCGACGATCTCGCTGCAGATCCGCTCGGTCGCGCGGATCGGGATCCCGAGCACGAGATCGTCGAAGTCGATCCCCCGGCGCAGCGTGCGAGTCCGCGCCGGGGCCCAGCCCGCCCACGGATTCTCGAGGTCGACCTTCCCTTCGCGCAGGCGCCGCGCCTGCTCGGGATCGAGCTGATCGTAGTGCGGATGCGAGGGCCAGGCGTCGACGCCCTTGGAGCGCTGCAGCGGCGCGTACTCGCGCACGCCCTTGCCGAGATCGACCTGCGTCGCGACGGTCATCGCCTCGATGCGATCGCCCGGCGACCAGTGGATCTCCTGCACGTCGGAGAAGAACTCGAACCTCACGCCGCGATGCGAGAGCATCTTGTAGAGCGGCGCGACCAGGCTGCCGCCCGTGCCCGCCGCGAGCTTCCACACCAGCGAGCCGCGATAGGCGATCGACGCGATCAGGCTGCGCAGCCCGAGATCGGCCGCGAGCTGCCCCGGTGCGCCGCCGTACTGGTTGTGGAACGCGCCGCAGTAGAGGAAGCGCACCGGGGCGCAGTCCGAGAGATCCGCGGGGAGGCCGTTCTTCGCGAGCCACGCGCGGTAGTCGAGATCGTTGATCGCGTGGAAATCGAACTGGTGCGTGCGCTCGTCGTACACGTCGTCGAGCAGCCCGCGCAGGTTCGCGAGCCCGAACTCCGCGAGCACGTAGATGTGCTCGAGCCGATCGTCCTTCGCGCGATCGGCGGGCGCGATCGCGCGCAGCAGCGACACGAAGCCGCCGAACATCGAGGTCGCCACGCGCAGCGCCGACATCTCGACGCCGCCGAGGCTCAGCGTCGGCGTGTCGTCCATGCGGCCGACGAGATCGCGCGCCGAGTGCAGCCAGCGCAGCTCCGCGCGCTCGTGCGTCGCGCCGTGCACGCGATCGGCGAGCGCCTTCGCGTGCTTCCACCAGTCGGGCTCGCTCTTCTCCCAGGGCGGCGTGAACCACGTCCCGATCACCAGCGGCGCGAGCAGGCGCTCGAGCCAGGTCTTGTCGGCCTGGTACGGCGAGCCGAGCACGAGCTCCGCGAGCAGCCCGAGCGCCTCCGACACCACCGAGTGCAGCGGCGGCGGCCCGCCCTCGCCGGGCAGCTCGTGGTTGTACGGGATCAGTACCGGCCAGTTGGTCCACTCGCCGCGCGCGCTCTGCTCGGTGAAGAGGGTCGCGTCGTCGGGCACGAACCCGTCGGTCCACTTCTGCAGCGGGCTGCCGGGCGACAGGTCGTGCTCTGCGGCGTAGTCGTACGCGTCGCGCACCATGCGGAACGCGTTGTGGTACCAGCCCTGGAAGATGTGGATCCCGCGCTCCTCGATGCGATCCGCGGGGCCGAGGCCGCTCGCGGTCTTGCCGCCGACGCGCCACCCGAGCTGGTAGAGCGTGATCTCGTAGCGGTCGCGCCAACCGGGATAGCTCGTCAGCTCGTACGCCGCCGAGAGCGACGCGAGGCCGCCGCCGAGGATCGCGATCTTCTGCTTGGCGCCGGGCGAGGGCGGACGATCCTCGTCGTGCTCGTGCGGCTTCGTGGGCGTCAGATCGCCGGGGTACGAGGGGCGACCGAGCGCGAGCAGTCGCTCGAGGCCCGGCTGCATCGTCCATCCCGCCGCGTGCCGATAGAGCGCCGTCAGCTCGGGGATCACGAACAGATCGTCGAGCGCCGCCGCCGCGTCGTCCTCGAGCGAGTGCCCGCGCTGCAGCACGTTCGCGATGTCGGCCTTCGAGAGCACGTAGTGCCGCGGATAGAACGCCGGCAGATCGAGCAGCATCTCGACCGACGGCAGCCGCGGGTCCGCGAGGATCTCTCCGAGCCGACCGAGGTCGACCCCCTCGACCAGCCCCTGCGCGTAGAGCAGCCGATAGAGCACGACGTTGACGAACACCCGCTCCGACCACGGCTCGGCGTGCGCGAGCGTCACCTCGTCGAGGTAGCCGCTCGCGATGCTGCCGTTGTGCGCGCGGTACCAGCTCTTCGGGGTCGGCGCGCGCATGTACTCGCGCCACAGCCGCACCGGCCCGAGCCCCACCTCGAGCGCGGGCAGCCGCTCCTCGAGCAGCGTCGCGAGCTCGGCCGCATAGAGCAGGCGCTCGTTGACCGCGCGCCACCACGGGCTGCCGCCCTCGGCCGGCGCGTGCAGCACCCCGCGCTCGATCTCCCAGCGCAGGAAGTCGAGCTCGGAGCGCCCGAGCCCCGGCCCGCCTCCGCCGTCGCCGCCCCACTTCGCGTAGAAGCGCGCGCGCATCGCGTAGCGCGCCTCCGGATCGTCGCGCACCGCAGCGACGCGGTCCCGCGCCTCGCGCTCGAGCTCTTCGAGTGTGGTCACGGCGGCGAGGGTACTCGCGGTACCGACTCCGCCTCAACGGAACACGCGACGCCGTGGTAAGCACGCCGCCGTGCAGCGCCCGCAGCGATGGCCCAAGGGGGCCTTCCCGGAGAAGTACCGATGGGAAGCGGTCGAGCGGCGCCTCGCCGGCGCGTGGGACGATCCGAGGCGCCAGGACGCCCTCGCGATCCTCGAGGCCCGCGGCCTGCGCGCGTTCGCGGGGCACGACGATCCTTACCTGCGCGTCTTCGAGACCGACGACGAGGGCACGCTCGAGCTCGCCGCGATCCGCGAGGCCCTCGCCGAGCACCCGGTGTTCGCGGTCGAGTGGCTCGATCCCGAGCGCGTCGACGATCGCCGCCGCATCGCGGTCGTCGCGAGCGCCGATCCCGTCGATGCCGTCGTCGCGATCGGCGTCGCCGGCCCGAAGCGAGGCATCGGCAACGCCGCCGTCGTGCGCTTCGTGATCGCGCTGCGCGCGCTCTCTCGCTGCACGATCGACGCGATCGGCGAGGACCGCATGCGCGTCACCATCGTCCCGCGCGACGACGACACCGCGCGCTCGATCGCCGAGCGCGTCCTGCAGCTCTGCCAGGGCATGGCGACGGCGGGCACGACGCCCGACGCGCTCGTCAGCCGCATGACGACCGAGCACGCCCTCGAGCTCGACTGGGCGTGATCGCCGCATCGCAGGATCGCACGGCAGCTCCAGCGAGCGAGCGAGCGAGCGAGCACTGACCTCGGTGTGCGCGATCATGCAGGCGCGCGACCGAGATGGTGGCCGGGATCGATCGCGCCCCCGGGCGCGCTTCCACCCTACCCCCAGCAGCCAGGTCCGCGGAGCCGCGACCACGACCGATATTGCATCACGCGGCGCATCGATCGCGCACGACCGTGCTCGT
>JALYRN010000586.1 GCA_030855295.1 Myxococcota bacterium
CGTCTGCATCGCCGCGCACACGCCGAACACGTCGGCGCCCATCGCCACCGACGAGCTCGTCGCCGGCGTGCGCGTGTGCGTCTCGTTGCTCCCCGACATGAACGCCGACACCTGCCGGCGGCCGGGCAGCGCGCGCCACGGCGCCTCGGGCCCCATCGCGAGCGGACGATCGGTGCCGACCGCCATCGTCTCCTCGCCGATCGCGTGCCACGCGAAGGCCTCGTCGCGCGCCGCCGCGACGTCGAGGTGCGGCCAGAGCAGCTGGAACCACGCGAATCCGCCGTCGCCCGCGACGATGTGCACGCTGCGGTTGGTGCCGACGCACGAGGCGTCCTGCGCGAGCGCGACGCCGCCCGAGCCCTCGAGGATCTCGAGCACCTTCCAGTGCGACAGGCCGTAGGCCGCGCCGGTCGCGAGGGCGAGCTTGATGAGGCCGCGGCGTCCCAGCTCGCGGCGCTCGTCTCGATTCATGTCGCGGCTGCTGCGTTCGTCGCTCGTCATGGTCGGCTCCTCACTCACAGGTGGCGGCGGCGGCGAGCATCGAGGCGACCGCGACGATGCGGCCCTTCTCGGGGGTGGTCGCACGGCGCGCGATCACCGTGCAGAGCTCGACGTGCTCGGCGCTCGCGGGCTCGCCGAGCAGGCACGTCAGCCCCTCCTCGGTGCACGCTCCGTCCGCGTCGAAGATCGTGGCGCCGCGCTCGCCGACCATGCAGCGCTCCTGCGTCGGCATCGACGCGATGATCTCGGGCGCGGCCTGCACGAGGATGTCGAAGAGGCGCGACGCGCTCGCGGTCGTGAGCTCCGTCGTCTCGGGGATGCGCGCCGCGTAGTTGGGTGCGCCCAGCGCCTGATCGGCCTCGCGCCACATCCGCCCGGGGCTGGTTTCACCGTCGGCCGCGGTGTCGACGCCGAGCGACGCGAGCATCCTTCCGATCGTGCCGTACCGCATCTTGCGGCATGCGTGGACGCGCGCGCGGTACGCGGGCGGGCCTTCCTCCTCCATGCGGGCGAGCACCTCGCGCGCGTCGGCGACGCGCACGCCGTCGATCGACTGCGGATGATGGAAGGTGTTGGTCACGCCGCCCGTCGTGAAGATCGGCGTGAACGCGCCCGAGACCGGCGGCTCGGTGCTGCCCTCGGGTCCGGGCCCACGCCCGCGGAGATCGACGCCGCTGCATCCCGCGCCGGCGAGGGCGAGCATCGCGAGAGCGGCGACGCGGAGTCGGTCGAGGTCGTTGGTTCGCATCGTCGTTCCCTCGGCTACTCGATGACCAGCTCAGAAGCGGACGAAGTCGGAAGAGGTGAAGATCGCGCGCACCATCGGGCGCACGCGGTGACCGCTCGACACGTACGCGTCGACGTACGCCGCGACGACCTCCTCCGGCACCACGTCGACGTTGCCGACGACGTCGCCGTGGCCCATCGCCCAGTTCCACACGCGCGTCGCGGTGCAGCGCGTGACGTCCTCGTCGGCCGCGAGCGCGAGCCCGAGCGCCGGCAGGTCGGGGGTGGGCTCGCCGAGCCGCCACGCCGTGCCCTCGCCGTCCGGCAGCCAGTCGGTGCGGGCGGCGAACGGCGACTCGTCCAGCGGCAGGCGCACCGAGATCGTGTCCTGCCACGCGCCGTTCTCGTCGAACTGCGCGAAGAGCGGCGCGATGTGGTTCATCGTCGCGTGGCAGTTGGCGCACGTGACCGAGCTGATGTCGTGGAAGTCGATGCGGCCGCCGTTGTCCGCGCCCGCGATGCTCTCGAAGGGCCACGGCGCGGTGTACGGCGCGGCGCCGCCGATGTCGGTGGGCATCGCGATCTCCGCGGGGAAGGGCGTGCACGCGAAGACCTCCTGCACCCACCGCACGCGGCGGAACGCGAGGTTCGAGTCGAAGTGCCGCATCACCGCGGGGTGCGTCAGCACGCCGGCGTGCACGGGCACGCCGTTGTCGCAGTCGGCGGCGGTGAACGCGTCGGTCTCGCGATCGTAGGTGGGGCAGGTGCCGCTGGTCGCGGTGACCAGCTCGGTGAAGTCGCGATCCTCGGCGACGAGCTGCGCCGCGAAGAGCGGCGCGGAGTCGAGCGCGCCGCCGCCCATCCGGAAGGTGTCGCGCCAGAAGTCGATCATCCGGTGCGTGAAGCGCGGGTCGTCGAGGAACTGATCGATCAGCGCCTCGTAGGCGACGCGCGGATCGCCGGCGGCCTGCACGTAGCGGATCTCGATCAGCGTCGGGAGCGTGCCCCGCAGCCGGAGCGATGCCGTGCGAAGCGCCGCGCCGTAGTCGAGATCGCGCTCACCGAGGCGCGCCGCCCACTCCGGTCCGAGCTCACCCGAGGGATCGATGACGTCGATGTAGCCGTCGCCGTCGGCATCGGTCGGCGTGCTCGAGCTGCCGTCGTCGGCCGGTCCCGGCAGCGGCGGCTCGCCCAGCGTGCCCTCGGCGTCGGCGTCGGGCTCCTCGCTGTCCGGCGCACCGCCGGCATCGAACGACGGACCGGCGCAGGCGGTCGTCAGCGCGATCGCGCAGAGGAGCGCATGCCTCCTCATCGCCCGCTCGGTCATCGCCCGCTCGGTCATCGCCCGCTCGGTCATGGAGCCTCCGTCTCGAACCATGCGAGCACCGCAGCGCGGAACGCGCTGAGCTCGCCGGCCGTGCCGAACTGGAAGTCGTGATCGCCGCCGGTCGCGGGATCGGGCTGGGTGAACAGGCCGCTCGCGCTCGGCGAGGTCGACGAGATGCGGCCGAGGACCTGGTTGCATCCGAGCTGGAGCGTCGCGTCGTCGATCGCGGCGACCCGCGTCATGTCCATCGAGGCGGTGGCGCTCGCGTTCCCGCCGCCGTGGCAGCGCGTGCAGTACGTCGTGAGCTGGGGCGCGGCCATCTCGCGGAAGCTGGCGAGCTGGGTGCATCCGCCGCTCGGCATCGGCATGCCGCCGTCGCCGTCGGTCGTGCCGCCGACCAGCGGCTCGGCGGCGTCGAAGTGCACGCTCAGGAGCGCGCCCTCGGGGAACGTGGTGAGCACGACGGTGCCGGTGTCGAACGGCTGGGTGGTGTTCGGCTCGACGCGGAGCTCGACCCCCGCGAAGCGATCGACCGGATCGGGGCTGGGCTCGCCCGCGATCCAGGTGACCAGCACGGGATGCTCGAGGCGCGCGCCCATCGGCCCGGCCGCGAGCTGCACGCTGTCGAGGAACATGCCCTCGCCGACGCGCGCCGCGACGAAGTGCAGGGTCGTGCCGGGCAGTCCGAGCTCGTCGAGCGGCAGCGCGTTGAAGCCCTCGCGGAGCTCGATCGCGTCGGTCGCGATCTCACGCGCCATGGGATCGACCATCGTGCCCTCGGCCGCCTCGAGCTCGATCCACGCGCGCACCGCGTCGGACTCTGCGGCGCTGAGCGCCGGGCCCGAGTGCTCGCCCTTCGTCAGCAGGCGCGAGCTGCGCGGCGTCTCGAGATCGACGAGCGCCGGGTACGAGAGCAGCATCGTGCGGACGTCCGGGCTCGCGCGCAGGAAGTCGGGGCCGGTGCGGTCGGCGCCGTGACAGGCGCCGCAGCGAGCGCCGAGCATCGGCTCGATGCGGGTCGCGAAGACCTCGGCCGCTGTCGCGACGGAGGCGTCGACGATCGGTGTCGGAGCGCCGCCGTCGCCGCTGGCGCGCACCGAGATCACACCCGACCTACAGCCGGCGCTCGCGACGATCACGAGGGCGAGCACCGAGAGCTGGGTGGGCGTGCGCACGACGAGCGCCAGTAGAGCAGCGCGTGTGCCACCTCGCCGGGACCGCGATTTCGTCGCGTTTCGCGGGGTCGCATCGATCTGCGGCGGCGATCGCGGGGAGCATCGTCACCAGCACGACCGCTGGGGACTGGAGGCACCGGGGATCGATGGCCCCCTCCGCCGAGCGACATCCGCGGGCAAGACGCGGGCGCGGCGATTGCTCTACGCTGCGAGCGATGCGGCGTCGGAGATGCGCGTGGCTCGGGGCTGTGCTGGTCGGAGCCGTGCTCGTGGGGACCCTGGGGGGCGGGTGCGCGACGATCCTTCCGTACGAGCGCGAGCGGCTCTCGCAGCGCGACATGCAGCTCGCGTCGAGCCCGGAGATGACGCTCGCCGAGGGGCACGCGACGGAGGTCCGCGAGGGGGCGGTCGGCGGGCTCGGCGGCGCCGGCGGAGGATGCGGCTGCAATTGAGCGCGCGCTTGCTTCGCGTCACGGCGCTCGCGCTGATGACGACGGGGTGCGGAGGAGAGGCGCCGATCGCGCAGCCCCCCGACGTCGATCGCGCGCGCTTCGAGCGCGAGGTGTATCCCGTGCTGCTGCGCGACTGCGGCTTTCCGGCCTGCCACGGCGATCCCGATCGCTTCTTCCGCGTGTTCGGTCCGGGCCGCACGCGGCTCGACCCGGCGAGCGGGCTCTACGCTCCGCCGTCGACCGCGGAGATCGACGGCGCGTTCGATCGCGCGCGCTCGATGCTCAGCGGCGCGCCCGATCCGGAGCGCGCGCTGCTGCTGCGCAAGCCGCTCGAGGCCAGCGCAGGCGGCGCGGCGCACATGGGGAGCGATGCCCTCGGACGGAACGTGTACGCGAGCACCGCAGATCCGGACTGGCGCGCGATCGCGGCGTGGGCGGGCGCGATGCTCGATCCGGTCGACGGCGCGGTGCTCGACGGCGCGGTGCTCGACGGCGCGGTGCTCGACGGCGCGTCCGTGGCGGACGACGGCAGCGTGGAGCGCGACGCCGCGTCGATCGCGGAC
>JALYRN010000587.1 GCA_030855295.1 Myxococcota bacterium
CCACGGTCTCGGCGACGGCGCGCGGCGACGCGTCGAACGGGACGCTCGCGATGAACTTCCCGCCGTGCTCGGGCGAGCGGGCGGACGGCACGTCGCGGAGGATCCACGCGGCACCGCGCGCGGTCTCGCGGCGGGTCTCGTCGAGCTCGCTCGCGACGGCGGCAGTCGCGAGCACGACGTCGATGCCGGGCCAACCGACGAGCCACTCGCGCGCCTCGGCGCCGGCGCCGAAGGCGTGCACCTCGTGGCCCTTCTCACGGAGAGCTTCGGATACGGCGCCGAGCCTGCTCGCGTCGTCGTCGACGACGAGCACACGGCCGGAGGTCTGGGGCATGGTCACGGGACCACATACTTAATCCCCGCGGTGGAAGCCACCAGACGGGCGCATCCGAAAACGGCGTCCGTCGACGACGAGGCTGGGCACGCGCGCGATCCCGAGGTCGCGAGCGCGCGCGGCGACCGCCGGATCGTGCATGTCGCGCACCTCCACGCGGCTGCCCGACGTGGCGACGCGGTGGACGAGCGCGAGCGCATCGTCGCAGCACGCACCGCCGGCAGTGAACACTTCGATCGCCTTGCTGTGGAGAGCCTGGCCGCCGCCGGGCGCGGCCTCGGCGAGCGCGCGCGCGATCACCTCGACCGCCGGCGCTCCGCGGAGCGCGCCGTCGCCACCGCGATAGACGCGGCAGGTCGCGTGGGCACCCGGCCCGGCGCCGGTGATCTCCCGAGCACCGACGAAGATCGAGGGTGAGCCGTGGCCGCGCACGTGCGCAGGTGCTGCCGTATCGGCGAGGTCCCACTCCGTCCAGGCGGCGGGCGTCCCGTGCGCGGCGAACGCCGCCCACAGGCTCTCGCGCGCCTGGCGCACGTTCGGGCACTCGAGATCCCAGGCCAGCTCGACGTCGGGCATCGATCGTCTCCTCGTCGGCAGGGCTCGGGGTAGAGCGCTACATCGCCCAGGGCGCGACGAACTCGCGCGGCGTGATCAGCGGCAGCGCGTTCGCGAGCACCTCGATGCGGAAGTGATCTCCGCGCGTCCATTCTTCACCGTCGATCTGCGACGCGATCCGCTGGTCGCCGGGGCGATGGAAGCGGAGATCGAAGCGCGACGCCGAGACGTGCTCTCGCGGGGGCGGGAGCGGGTTGGTCGCGAGGTCCTCGATCACGCGCGCGATCCACTCCGCGCGGCTCTGCACGGCGATCAGCTCGAAGCGCCCGTCGTCGGGTCGGCCGAGGCGATCGAAGACCCAGCCTCCCGCGAAGATCGGGGTCGCCTTGATCACGAGATCGGTCACGCCGGTCCAGGTGCGCTCCCACTCGTCGGTCCGGACGATCGCGTCGAGCTTCATCGGGCTCGTCAGCGACGCGAGCAGTCGGTCGAGCGCTGCGCCGACGTAGAGCGAGCGATCGCGATAGAGCTGCGCGAGGAGGGGCACCCGCGCGACCTCGTCGCGGTCGCGGTTGCGCTTCGCGAGGATGTCCGGCGCGAGCCCGAAGCTCGCGGAGTCGAAGAAGAGCGCCTCGGCGTGCACGTGCTCCGCGTCGTCGAGCGCCTCGATGCGGCCCACGTCGAGCAGCGTGAGGTGGCCTTCGAGGATCACCTCGACGTGGCGCTCGACCTGGTCGAGCCCTGGGACCAGCCCGAACGAGCGTCCCTGGTCGTTCGCGGTGCCCATCGGCAGCATGCCCATCGGCAGGCGCAGACCGCTGTCGAGGATGCCGCGCGCGACCTCGTTGAACGTTCCGTCTCCGCCGAGGCAGTCGACCACGTCGGGCCTGTGCTCCGCGATCGCGCGGGTGACGATCGCGGGGGTGCGTCCCGCGGGCTCGGTCGCGATCGACACGACGTCGGCGCCTCGCGCCTCGAGCAGCGCGCGCGCGCTGGCGACCGCCTCGACCGCGCGGCCGGACTGCGCGCTCGGGTTGCCGACGAGGAGGTGCTTGGTGCGCGTGGTCATCGGGGCTCCGCTCGGCGCTGCTGCTGATGAGGAGCGTGATGATGATGCACGATGCCTCGCCCGAGGCGAGACGAACCACCGCAGCACCGTGTAGAGAGACGCCAGCCGCACGTCAGGGCCGGATGAGCGCGAGGCCCGTCTCGGGATCGGTCTCCCGCTGCAGGTGCCCGGGGACCTCGGCGAGGACGACCTCGAGCGTCGGTCGCACGTGCGCCTCGAGCAGGTGCCCGCCGTGCGCGGTGCCATCACGACGTCCGACGACGACGTGGGCGTGGACCTTCGGCTGGGTGCCCTCGAGCGCGACGTCGCCGATCAGGCTGAGCACCTCGACCTGCTCGTCGATCTCGAGCTGCTTCGTCCTCATGCGCGAGCCTCCGCGCTCGTCACCGCAGGGATCGTGCCGCCTCGAGGCAGCCGGCCTGGTACACCTCGATCGTGGCGTGGCGAGGAGACAGCTGGGCGGAGATCGTGGCGCGCGCGGCGAGGACGGCGTCGCACGCGCGGTCCGGTGCGATCGAGGTGGAGGATCGCGCGTCGCTCGCGGCGCGCGCGCAGCCGTGGGTGTTCCCGATGCCGCAGATCGCGCTGAAGGACGGCGCGATCGTCCTGGGGGAGGCCCTCGAGTCGGTCGAGATCTCGCTCGCGCAGCTCTATCACGTGGAGCCGGTCGATCCGTGGCCCTCGGTGGCGGTCGGCTGGCTCGATCGCGGCGAGTCGTACGCCGCGGTGATGACGCCGGGGCGCCACCAGGACGCCGGCGACTTCGCGGCCGTCGTCGAGGAGCTCGTCACGTACGAGGCGCGTGGCCTCGCGGCGGTCTCACTGGGGTGGCTGAAGCATCCGGTGCTGCCGTGGGAGCGCGTCGACGCGATGCCGGGGGAGCGCGAGGAAGGGCCGGCGATGCGCGGCTATCGCATGGCGCCGGAGGTCGAGGATCCGGTGATCGCGCGGCGGACGACGGCGCCGGGCGCTGGCGCGCTGCTCGCGTGGGTGTGGTCGCAGCTGGTCCGCGCGCCGCGGCGGATCGATCCGCGCGAGATCGTGCTCACGCAGCGCTTCGTCTATGCGCGCACGCGCTCCGGCGATCGCCTGCGCCTGCCGGTCAGCGCGCTGCGAACGGCGCGGCGCACGCCCCAGGGCGACGTGATCTACGTGCTCGGCCGATCGACCGAGCTGCTCGTGGTGCGGCAGGAAGGCTGCGAGCTCGCGGCGGCGCTCGAGGCGAAGGTGCGCCCCTCGGAGTGAGAGCCTGTCCAATCATCGGCTCGCCCGCTCCGGTCGCTTCCGTCCGCGCGCCGAGCGCGCTCCCGTGCGCGCCCTCCGGGGGCGAGCACTCCTGCTGACCGACGGCGGCGCAGCCTCCGCCACCCGCGCGCGATCACGAGCGCGGCGAGCAGGCTGGCGCCGAAGTACACGAAGAGCCCGAGCCACACGAGGCCCGACGCGCTGCCGCCGGTCACGATCGGAACGCCTTCGGCAGGAGCGACGGTGAGGAAGTAGAGGATCGCGGCCTCGCCGAGATACGGCGCGTCGGCGGCGTGCGAGAAGACGCGCGGCGTGACCAGTGTTCCGTCGGGCAGCGGCCACGACGATGCGACGAGCTCGCTCGAGAGCGTGTATGCGTGATCGAAGCGTCCGTTGCGTCGCGCCGCCGCGATGCCGAACGCGCTCGCCGACGTGCCGAAGCCGTCGAGCACCGGGCCGGCGTCGATCTCGAACGTCCACTCCGAGCCCGGCGTGCCGCGCGCGTACTCGCGGAACCCCGCCGCCCAGCCGCGGTCCTGCCAGAACGCGTCCTCGTAGCGCGCGTACCAGTCGCTCGCGCGCTCCGGCCAGAGGTCGGGCGCGAAGAGGAGGATCCACGAGATCCCGATGCCGCGCGCCGGCTGCACCTCGTCGCCGCTCGGGAGGATCGCGCGGTACGGCACGAGCCCGAGCGCATCCGCGCGCTCCCCCTCGAACGCGCGCAGCGAGCGCGCCACGAACGCGCGGTGATCGGTGCCGAGCACCGCGTCGGCGCGGCGGATGAAGCCGATCGCCGCGAGGACGTCGATCGGGTAGCACTCGTCCGGATAGTCGTGCAGCAGGCCGAGCTCGGATGCGTCGAGCGCGCTCGCGAGTGTCTCGACCTGATCACGCAGGATCGGGAGCGATCGGCCGTCGCGCGTGAGCGCCTCGTGGCTCGTGAGGCCCGCGATGACGAGCGATCGGAAGAAGACGTTCTCGCGGTGCATGTAGTCATCGCCCCAGTGCGTGCGCACCCACGTGTGGTGCGCGGGGTCGAGCACGAGCTCGCGCGCCGCCTCGACCGCTTCGCGCGCGCGCTGCATCGGCTCTTCGCCCTCGCCGCCGCGCTGCTCCCAGTCGCGCTGCAGCGCCTCGGTCGCCATCAGATAGAAGACCGCGGTGAACAGCGGCCACTCGGTCGTCGGCACGTCGTAGAGCGGGGCGTCCGCGGCCTGGCGCGACGCGACGCGCGCGCGCGCCCACCGCGAGAAGCGCGGCGTGAGATCGCGGTGCAGGTCGATCGCGCGCTGCGGGACGCCGGGCCCGCCGAGCGCGGGATCCGCGAGGTCGCGCGCCAGGCCGAGGCCCGGCAGGAGGAACAGGTAGCTCGCGAGCACGGCCAGCACGAGGAGGCCGGCGACGCCGCGGACGCGGTGCAGCCGGGAGAGGGGGCGAGGGCTCGAAGGCGTTCGTCGGGTCGAGGTCATGCGCCACTGTTCGTCGCGCGCCCCGACGCTTCCCGCGCTGCTCGCGCGAGCGGTCGCGCTCCGTGCGCGAG
>JALYRN010000588.1 GCA_030855295.1 Myxococcota bacterium
CGCTCGACGCGCTCGCTCGCCTCGTGCGCTTCGCGGTTCTCCGACGGCTGCGCGTGCGAGACGTCGCCGCGCGCTACGGCACCGACTACGAGCGCGCGCTCGTCGCGCAGGGCGCGCTGCCCGCGTGGGCCCTCGACGGAATCGACACCGAGCTTTCGCGGGTATGGCCCGCGGACGTGAAGCATGCTCTGGGTGCCCTGCCCTGAGACGTTCGCTCTCTGCCACAGCTGGGACCTGTGGCATTGGGCGTCGGCGCATCTCGGGACTACGTGTGCGAACGCGCGCATCTTGGTGCTCGTCTCCACACGAGGCGCTTGACCGCGCCTGCGTTGTGGGTCCCTAGATCACTCCTGCTCCGGACGTGGCCGTGGCTCCTGATTCCGACGACATCGAGCGACCGCCCTCTGCGGATGATCGTGACGCCCCCGTTGCGTCGTCGGCGGAAGCCCACGCCGCAGACGACGCCTCGTCGCCCGAAGCCTCGCAGCCCGACAGCGCGACGGGGATCATGCATCCCGTCGTCGCGATCGGCGCGTCGGCCGGCGGGCTCGAGGCCCTCGAGCAGCTGGTGTCGAGGCTCGCGGGCGACTCGCTCACGCTGGTCGTCGTGCAGCACCTCGCGCCCGATCACGACAGCTTGCTCCGCACGATCCTGGCGCGCTGCACGCCACTGCCGGTCGTGACCATCACCGACGACGCGAAGCTCGAGCGCAACGTGATCTTCGTCGCGCCGCCGAACCGCGAGGTGACGCTGGAAGGCGATCGATTCCGACTGCGGGCGCGGGGCGACTCCATCCATCGGACGATCGACATCTTCTTCCGGAGCCTCGCCGAGCAGGTGGGCACGCGGGCGATCGGCGTGCTGCTCTCGGGCGCCGGCAGCGACGGCACCGCGGGGCTCGAGGCAATCAAGGCCGCCGGCGGGATCACGCTCGCACAGGATCCGAGCACGGCGCAGCAGCCGAGCATGCCGCGCAGCGCGCTCGACGCCGGCACCGCGGACTTCTCGCTGCCGCCCAGCGAGATCGGCGACGAGCTGATGCGCCTCGCGACCCATCCCTTCGTCGCCCGCCTGAAGCGCGGCCTCGACGAGGAGAGCCTCCGGCAGGTGTTCGACCGCCTGCGGCGCGCCTACGGCGTCGACTTCGGCGGCTACAAGCGCACCACGATCGAGCGCCGCGCATCCTCGCGGACAAGCCGCGCGAGCAGCCGATCCGCATCTGGATCGCGGGCTGCGCCACCGGTGCGAAGATTTTCGCGACGCTGCCGCACGCGCTGGTGTTGCTCGACGATCAGCTGCGCGTCGAGCGTCGAGCGCCGGGACCGGCTTCGGCGGCATGCTGGTGCGGGAGCCGTTCGGGCGGAAGACCGAGCGACCGATGACGATCTCGGCCCGGCCGCTGCCGGGCGAAGGAGAGCGCGAGCCGCTGCTCCTGATGGTGCTCGAGGACGCCGGGGCGGAGCGAGTCACGTGATGGGGGAATCCCAGTCCCGATGAGCGATTCGGAGAAGAGCGAGGACGCCCTCCGCGTCGAGCTCGAGCGGCTTCTCGAAGAGAACCGTGAGCTGCGCGGCGAGCGATCGCGCGCCGACGAGCACGAGCGCCTGCTGCAGGAGCTCCGGGTCCACCAGGTCGAGCTCGAGCTCCAGAACCGCGAGCTGCGCGACGCGCACATCGCGCTCGAGGAGTCACGGTCGCGCTACGCGGACCTCTACGACTTCGCTCCCGTCGCCTACTTCACGCTCGACTCGAAGGCCCTGATCCTCGACGTGAACCTGACGGGCGCGTCGATGCTCGGCCACGATCGCGCGCGGCTGATCGGCATGCCGTTCAGCGCGCTCGTCAAGACGGATCAGCCCAACGCGCTCTGGGCGCACCTGCGGCGTTGCGAGAGCACCGCGCGACCGGCCGTGAACGAGCTGCGCTTCGCGGCGGGCGACCGCGAGGCGATCGACGTGCAGGTGGTCAGCGCGCCGGTGTTCGACGTGAGCGGGCGCGTCATCGCGTTCCGCACGGCGTTCACCGACATCAGCCAGCGGCGGAAGGTCGAGACCGAGCTCGCGTCGGTGACGGCCGAGGAGAACCGCCGGCGGCGCCGCTCCGAGGTGCTGGATGCGACCGGCGTCGCGTTCAGCAACGCGCTCACGCGGATCGGCATCGCGCCGCCCGACGAGCTCTTCGACGTGATCGTCGCGCGCACGCGCGCCTCGGTCGACGCGCGCTTCGCGGCGCTGGCGATCACGCACGCCGCGTTCGGCAGCGGCTCGAGCCCGAGCGCGTCGTGGATCCTGATGGGGCCCGACGGCAGGCCCTTCCGGCACGAGGGGGAGCCGATCCCGACCGAGCTCCTCGACACGGTGGGGCGCGACCGACGACCGCTCCGCGTGCTCGTGCGCGACCTGCCGAGCGGCGAGCGCTCGTCTCCGTTCCCGCCCGAGATCACGAGCGTGCTGGCGGTGCCGATCGAGTTCGCGGGGCGGATCGCGGGCTGTCTCGTCGTCGGTGACAAGAGCGGCCGGAACGACTTCGACGTGGACGACATCTCGATGCTCGAGATGATCGCCGAGCGTGCGGGCATCGCGATGGAGGTCGCGCGCCTGCTCGAGGTGGAGTCGCGCGAGCGGACCGGCCTGCGCTCGCTCGCGGAGAGCGGGACCGCGCTGCTCTCGACGCTCGAGCGAGGCGGCGCGCTGACGGCCCTGTGCCGCGGCGGGCTGCCGTGGCTCGCGGACGTCGGCATCGTGCACGAGAAGGACGGCGCGGTGCTGCGCGCGGTCGAGATCGGGCACGCCGATCCGGAGAGCGAGCAGGAGCTCGCGGCGCTCCGCGAGCGCGAAGAGATCCTCTGCGATCATCCGCGCAACGTGCAGGCGCAGGTCGTGCGGACCGGCGAGCCGACGATCGTCACCCGGCACATGCTCGCCGCCAGCGGCACCGGCCCCGACGCGGCGATCGACGCGATGGTGTGGCACGCCCGCGCGAGCTCGCTGCTGATCGTGCCGATCCGATCGCGAGCGGGGATCGTCGGGACGCTGACGCTCGGGTATTCGCGCTCGGGCCGGCAGCACCGAGAGCTCGACATCCGCTACGCCGAGGGGATCGCGCAGCAGGGCGCGCTGGCGCTCGAGAACGCGCGTCTCTACGAGAAGAGCCGCGCCGCGACGCGCACGCGCGACGATCTGCTCGCGGTGGTCTCGCACGATCTCCGTACGCCGCTGTCGTCGATCGCGCTGAGCGCCGCGGTGCTGGCGCGGCCGGGGCAGGAGGGCGAGCGGCGACGCGGGCGCAAGCAGGTCGACGTGATCCTCCGGTCGACGGCGCGCATGGGCCGGTTGATCGACGACCTGCTCGAGGCCGCCACCATCGAGGCCGGGAAATTCGCGGTCGTGCTCGAGAGCGAGCAGGCGGCGTCGATCGCGGAGGAAGCGCTCGACGCGCTCGCGCCGATCGCGGCGCAGAAGTCGGTGCGGTTCGAGGTCGACGTGCCCGCTGATCTGCCGGCGATCAAGTGCGACCGGCGGCGCGTCATGCAGATCGTGTCGAACCTGATCGGCAACGCGATCAAGTTCGTGCCGCCCGAGGGCCGCATCGCGCTCCGCGCGCGCGCCATGGAGCGCGAGGTCTGCTTCTCGATCGCCGACGACGGGCCGGGCATCGCGGCGTCGGAGATCCCGCGGCTCTTCGATCGGTACTGGCGCGGCGACGACGGTGGGACCGGGCTCGGGCTCTACATCGCGCGCGGGATCGTCGAGGCCCACGGCGGCCGGATCTCGGTCGAGAGCCGGCCCGGCGAGGGCTGCACGTTCCACTTCACGATCCCGATCGAGGAGCGCGAGGGGCAGCGCGAGCCGGAGTCCGAGCGCCAGGGCGCGTGAAGCGGCGGCTCGCAGGAACGGAGCTCAGCGCGGAGCGGTCGCGGGCGCCTCACGGCGCTTCATGATCTGCTTCGAGATCAAGACGTACGCGACGAAGCCGACGAGCAGCACCGGCACGATGTAGACGAGGTTCGCGCGCGCCATCGCGGTGCCCGAGTGGACGAGATCGCCGTACGTCATCGAGGCGGTGTGCGCGCCCAGGTAGAAGCCGATCGCGGTGAGGACGGCGACCCAGAGGCCGGCGCCGAGCGAGGTCCACAGCGTAAAGCTGCCGATCGGCATGCGCGACAGGCCGGCGGGGATGCTGATGAGCTGCCGGATCGCCGGGAGCAGCCGGCACACGAAGGTCGCGCCGGCGCCGTACTGGCGGAACACCTCCTCGGCGCGTCGCAGCTTGTCGGGCGGCAGCAGCACGTACTTGCCGTACCTCTCGAGGAACGGCTGACCGAGCCACGCCGAGAGGTAGTAGTTCGCGAACGCACCGAGCAGCGAGCCCGCGGTCCCTGCGAGGACCGCGACGATCGCATCGAGCATCGGCGAGCCGAAGCTGAGCTCCCCGCGCGCGGCGAGGAACCCGGCGGGGATCATCACGACCTCGCTCGGGAACGGGATGAACGAGCTCTCGACCGTCATGAAGAAGACGATCAGCGCGAAGCCCCACACCGGAGCGTACGCGGCCACGGCCTCGATGTACGTGATCAGGATGTCGGTCACGGTTCGGCTCTCCCCGAGATCTGGGGCGCCGTGGTAGCACGTCACGGCCGGCCAGGCGCGCGCTCGCACGCTGCGCCGATCGCCCATCGCCGATGAACGCTGCCGCCACGCGGCGCCGCGTCAGCCGGCGGCGTCGGCCGCGCTCACGGC
>JALYRN010000059.1 GCA_030855295.1 Myxococcota bacterium
TGAAGATGGTCATGCCCGGCGACAACGTCTCGATCGTGGTCGAGCTGATCGTCGCGGTCGCGCTCGAGGAGCAGCAGCGCTTCGCGATCCGCGAGGGCGGCCGCACGGTCGGCGCCGGCGTCATCACCAAGATCCTCGAGTGAAGTAGGGAGTCGAGAACACCATGGCCGCTGCCACCAAGATCCGGATTCGCCTCAAGGCGTACGACCACCGACTGCTCGACCAGAGCGCGTCGGAGATCGTCGAGACCGCCAAGCGCACCGGCGCACGCGTCGCGGGCCCGATCCCGCTCCCCACTCGCATCAACAAGTTCACCGTCCTCCGTGGCCCCCACGTGGACAAGAAGTCGCGCGAGCAGTTCGAGATCCGCACTCACAAGCGGCTCCTCGACATCCTCGAGCCGAACCAGCAGACGCTCGAAGCCCTCATGAAGCTCGATCTCTCGGCGGGTGTCGAGGTCGAGATCAAGAGCTGAGTCGGGGAACGCCATGGCAAAGATTCCGGTCTACAACCTGCGGCGCGAGAGCGTCGGTGAGCTCGAGCTCTCCGACGAGGTCTTCGGTCGCGAGGTCAACGAAGGTCTGCTCTACGAGATCGTGAAGGCGCAGCTCGCGTCCAAGCGGTCCGGCTCGGCGAAGGTGAAGAACCGCTCCGAGGTCAGCGGCAGCACGAAGAAGATCTACCGTCAGAAGGGCACGGGCTCGGGTCGCCACGGCGACCGCAATGCCCCGAACTTCGTCGGCGGTGGTCAGTCGCACGGCCCCGTGCCCCACAGCTACGCGTACCGCCCGAACCGCAAGATGCGGATCGGCGCGCTCGCGAGCGCGCTCTCGATGAAGCTCAAGGAAGGCCGCCTCACGGTGGTCGACGCCTTCGAGCTCGACGAGTTCAAGACCAAGGCGCTCGTCGGCGTGCTGTCGGTGCTGAAGGTGGGCAAGAGCTCGCTCCTCATCGACGCCAAGGGCAACGAGAAGCTCTCGATCTCGGCGCGCAACCTCCCGAAGCACCAGTACCTGCCGCCCGAAGGCGTCAACGTGTACGACCTCCTTCGGCACGAGCACATCGTGCTGACCAAGAGCGCAGCGCAGGCCCTCGAAGCCCGCTGCAAGAGCGCCTGAGGAAGCCATGCAGCCCGAGCACGTCATCAAGCGCCCGCTGATCCTGACCGAGAAGGGAAATGCTCTCCGCGAGAAGGAGAACAAGTACCTCTTCGAGGTCGCGCGCGGCGCCAACAAGATCGAGATCAAGGACGCGGTCGAGACGCTCTTCAACGTGAAGGTCCGCGAGGTCCACACGATGATCGTCCGTGGCCGGATCCGCCGGATGGGCCGTGGCCACGCCAAGACCCAGAACTGGAAGAAGGCGATCGTCCAGGTCGCCGAAGGCGAGACCATCGACCTCGGGGAAGGGACCTGAGCCATGGCGATTCGTAAGTTCAAGCCGACCTCGGCGGGTCGCCGGCACTTCGAGGTGCCCGACTTCACGATCCTCACCAAGGGTGCCGAGGTCGAGCGCAAGCTCACCGAGCCGAAGCACTCCAAGGCGGGACGCAACCACCACGGGCGCATCACCTCGCGCTTCCGCGGCGGCGGACACAAGCGTCGCTATCGCGTCATCGACTTCAAGCGCAACAAGATCGGCGTCCCCGCGAAGGTGGAGTCGATCCAGTACGACCCGAACCGATCGGGACGCGTCGCGCTGCTGCACTACGCCGACGGCGTGAAGTCGTACATCCTCGCGCCCGACGGCCTGAAGGCGGGCGACACGGTGCTCTCGAGCCGCAACGCGGACATCACGCCCGGCAACGCGATGCGCCTCCGGTTCATCCCGGTCGGCACGATGATCCACAACATCGAGCTGAAGATCGGCAAGGGCGCTCAGCTCGTCCGGTCGGCCGGCACCTCCGCGCAGCTGATGGCGAAGGACGGCGACTACGCGCAGGTCCGCCTGCCGAGCGGCGAAGTGCGCCTGGTGCACCTCAACTGCCGCGCGACCGTCGGTCAGGTCTCGAACCTGCACCACGCGCGCGTCTCGCACGGCAAGGCCGGCCGCACGCGCTGGCTCGGTCGCCGCCCGCACAACCGCGGTGTCGCGATGAACCCGGTCGATCACCCGATGGGCGGCGGCGAAGGCCGCACCTCGGGCGGCCGTCATCCCTGCTCGCCGTGGGGTCAGCTCGCCAAGGGCATGAAGACCCGCACGAACAAGACGAGCAACAAGTTCATCGTCAAGCGCCGGACCAAGTAGGACTCAGCAAATGGCACGCTCGCTCAAGAAGGGTCCCTTCATCGACGGTCACCTGGCCGCGAAGGTGGAGACCGCCACGAACAACAACGACCGACGCGTCATCAAGACGTGGTCGCGTCGCTCGACGATCTCCCCCGACTTCGTCGGGCTGAGCTTCAACGTCCACAACGGACGGAAGTTCATCACGGTCTTCGTGACGGAGAACATGGTCGGCCACAAGCTCGGCGAGTTCGCGCCCACGCGCACCTTCGGTGGGCACGCGGCGGACCGCAAGGCGAAGGCGCCGACTCGGAAGTGATCACGAACGACTCGACGAGCGGGGATACGCGTGGTAAGCCGCGCGCCCTTTTTCGCCGGTCCCGGAATTCGTAGGACGAGAATATGGAAGCCATCGCAAAGGCGCGGTTTCAGCGCATCGCGGTCCGTAAGGCCCGCGTGATCGCGAATCTGATCCGCGGACGGAACGCGGCGGAAGCGCTCGAGATGCTGAAGTTCACGAAGAAGTCGGCCGCGCCGATCCTCGCGAAGTTGCTCGACAGCGCGATCTCGAACGCGCGTCAGCGCGACGAGCAGGTCGATCTCGACCGGCTGGTCGTGAAGACGGTGTTCGCCGACAAGGCGCCCGATCGCTTCATGCGCCGCTGGCGCCCGCGCGCCCAGGGGCGTGCGACGCAGATCGTCAAGGGCATGAGCCACATCACGCTCGTCGTTTCGGACGAGAGCTGAGGCGTAAGGCAAGTCATGGGTCAGAAGACGCATCCGTACGGGTTCCGCCTCGGTGTCATTCGCACTTGGAATTCCAAGTGGTACGAGGACAAGAACTACGCGAAGTGGCTCCACGAGGACCTCGCGTTCCGCAAGCACGTGCGTGAGAATTACGCGCACGCCGGCATCGCGGGGATCGAGATCGAGCGCGCCGCCAACAAGGCGAAGGTCGTGATCGCGACCTCGCGTCCCGGCATCATCATCGGCAAGCGTGGTGCGGGCGTCGAGCAGCTGCGTGGAGAGCTCCAGAAGCTCACCGACAACGAGCTCTTCGTCGACATCACCGAGGTCCGCAAGGCCGAGACGAACGCGCAGCTGGTCGCAGAGAGCATCGCGACGCAGCTCGAGCGCCGCGTGGCCTTCCGCCGCGCGATGAAGAAGGCCCTGCAGACCGCCATGAAGTTCGGCGTCAAGGGCATCCGCATCTACGCCGGCGGCCGCCTCGGTGGGGCCGAGATCGCCCGCTCGGAGCGCTACCGCGAGGGGCGCGTTCCGCTCCACACGCTCCGCGCCGACATCGAGTACGGCATGGCGACCGGCAAGACCAAGTACGGCACGATCGGCGTCAAGGTCTGGATCTTCAAGGGCGAGGTGCTCCCGCAGCGCCGTCGCCGTCCCGCGGTCGCCTGATCCGCGCGAGAGAGACGCACCATGCTTCAGCCCAAGCGCACCAAGTTCCGCAAGTCGCACACCGGCAACCTCAAGGGTCTGGCCTACCGAGGCAGCGACGTCTCGTTCGGCGATTACGCCTTGCAGGCGCTCGAGCGCGGCCACATCACGTCGCGCCAGATCGAGGCGGCTCGTATGGCCATCCAGCGCCACGCGAAGCGCGCTGGCAAGCTCTACATCCGCATCTTCCCCGACCAGCCCTTCACCAAGAAGCCGCTCGAGACCCGAATGGGCACCGGCAAGGGCGCGGTCGAGGGTTGGCGCGCGCAGATCCTCCCGGGTCGCGTGCTCTACGAGATGGAGGGTGTGGAGGAGAGTGTCGCCCGCGAGGCGTTCCGCCTGGCCGGCCACAAGCTTCCGATCGCCACCCGCTTCGTGATGAGGAGTGAGCAGCTGTGACCAAGCCCGCCGAGCTGCGTGACAAGACCGACGAAGAGCTCAAGGAGCTCGAGCAGACGATGGCGCGCGACCTGTGGAAGTCGCGCTTCTCGAACTACTCGAACCAGCTCGACGACACCGACAAGATTCGTCGTCTCCGCCGCGACATCGCGCGCGTCAAGACGCTGCAGACCGAGCGCGCCAGCAAGGGCGCCGGCCAGAACGGATGAGCGCGATGACCGACACGACGAACACGACGACCACCGGCACGACCGGCACCGACCTGCGTGGCAACAAGCGCCATCTCGTGGGCAAGGTCATCAGCGAGACCGCGAGCGCGGGGCGCGCGAAGAAGACGATCACCGTCGAGGTGACCCGTCGCCTGCGCGATCCGATCTACGGCAAGTACATCAAGCGCCGCAAGCGCTACCACGCGCACGACGAAGTCGAGCAGTTCAAGAAGAACGACGTGGTCGAGATCCGCGAGAGCCGTCCGCTCTCCGCGACCAAGCGCTGGGTGGCCGTGCGCCTCGTCAGTCGCCCCGAGGAGGTCTGACGTGATCCAGCAGCAGACCGAGCTCGACGTCGCCGACAACAGCGGTGCGAAGCGCGTCGAGTGCATCAAGGTGCTCGGCGGCTCGCGTCGTCGCTACGCCGGCCTCGGCGACCTGATCGTCGTCGCGATCAAGGAAGCCCTGCCGACCGCGAAGGTGAAGAAGGGGGACGTCGCGAAGGCGGTCGTCGTCCGCTGCCGCCGCGAGTACCAGCGCCCCGACGGCAGCTACATCAAGTTCGACCACAACAGCGCGGTGCTGCTCAATGCGCAGCTCGAGCCGATCGGCACGCGCATCTTCGGGCCGGTGGCTCGCGAGCTCCGCGGCAAGAAGTTCATGAAGATCATCTCCCTCGCTCCCGAGGTGGTGTGATGGGCATTCGCGTCAAGAAGGACGACCAGGTCGTCGTCATCGCCGGCAAGGACAAGGGCGCGAAGGGCCGCATCCTCCGCGTGAACCGCGAGACCGATCGCGTGATCGTCGAGGGCGTCAACCGCGTCAAGCGGCACACCAAGCCCACGCCGAAGAACCCGTCGGGCGGCATCATCGAGAAGGAGGCGGCGATTCACATCTCGAACGTGATGCTGCTGGACACCAAGCTCGACAAGCCGACTCGCGTGCGCTTCGGCGCCGACAAGGACGGCAAGAAGATCCGCATCGCCGTCAAGAGCGGCTCCACGATCGCCTGATCGAAGACTGACTGACTGACTGAGGACGGAGCCCGACATCGAGCATGCGAGTGCATTGCTCGAAGGGAGGGTGAGGAAGAGAAATGGCTGAGAAGCAGCTCACGCGTCTCGAGAAGAAGTACCGCGAAGCGGTCGTTCCTGCGCTGATGAAGGAGTTCCAGCTCCAGAATCCGATGCAGGTGCCGCGCATGCAGAAGATCGTGGTCAACATGGGTCTGGGCGAGGCCGTCCAGAACCAGAAGATCATCGAATCGGCGGTCGAGGAGCTCGCGACGATCACTGGTCAGAAGCCGGTCGTCACCAAGTCGAAGAAGTCGATCGCGAGCTTCAAGCTCCGCGAGAACCAGCCGATCGGCGCGATGCTCACCCTGCGCCGCGAGCGCATGTGGGAGTTCGCCGATCGCCTGATCAACCTCGGTCTTCCGCGCGTGCGCGACTTCAAGGGCGTCAGCCCGAAGGCGTTCGACGGGCGCGGCAACTACACGCTCGGTATCCGCGAGCAGATCATCTTCCCCGAGATCGACTACGACAAGGTCGAGAAGATCAAGGGAATGAACATCACGTTCGTCACCACCGCTCCGACGGACGAACAGGGCCGCGCACTCCTGCGCGAGCTCGGCATGCCCTTCCGTAAGTAGGTCAGACATGGCTAGCGCACGTTCGTTCGCGAAGATGGAGAAGGAACCGAAGTTCAAGGTGCGTTATCGCAACCGCTGCAAGGTCTGCGGTCGTTCGCGCGCCGTCTATCGGAAGTTCGAGCTCTGCCGCATCTGTCTGCGGAAGTACGCGCTGGCGGGGGACGTCCCCGGCGTGACCAAGAGCTCGTGGTGATCAGGGAGTAGCGCCGTCATGATGACCGATCCGATCGCTGACATGCTCGCTCGTATCCGCAACGCGTCGATGGCGCGGCACGAGCGGACCGAGGTGCCTCTGTCGAAGTTGAAGGTGCACGTCGCGGAGATCCTCCGCGACGAGGGCTTCGTCGGACCGTTCTCGGTCGACGAGGGCGCAGGCACGATCTCGATCCAGCTGAAGTACCACGGCCGCGACCGCGACTCCGCGATCGCCGGGATCCGCCGGACGTCGCGTCCGGGACGCCGCGTGTACGTCGGTCACGATGGCATCCCGAAGGTGCAGAACGGCACCGGGATCGCGATCCTGTCGACGTCGCATGGTCTGATGACCGACCGCTCCGCGCGCGAGAAGCGCGTCGGCGGCGAGATCCTCTGCGAGGTCTGGTGATGGCCGAGGCACAGAACACGGCGGCCGAGCCGCTCCGCGTCTCGCGCGTGGGCAAGCGCCCCGTCGAGATCCCCGCGGGCGTCACGGTGGACGTGAAGGACGGTCGCTTCCTCGCGAAGGGCCCGAAGGGCCAGATGGAGCGCGCGATCCATCCGTCGATCGACGTCAAGAAGGAGGGGACCACCCTCGTCCTGACGCCGGCGAAGGACCAGGAGACCGCGACGTTCGCGCAGTTCCAGGGCCTGACGCGCGCGCTGATCGGCAACGCGATCGAGGGCGTCAGCAAGGGCTACACGCGGGCGCTCGATCTGATCGGCACCGGCTACAAGGCGGAGGTCAAGGGTCAGGACCTGACGCTGAACCTCGGCCTCTCGCACCCGGTGCGGTTCACGCTTCCCCCGACCGTCAAGGGGCGCGTCGAGATCCTCGACGTCGGCGGCACCAAGAAGCCGCGTCTGCACCTCGACTCGCACGACAAGGAGCTGCTCGGCCAGGTGGCTGCGCGCATCCGTTCGTTCCGTCCGCCGGAGCCCTACAAGGGCAAGGGCGTGCGGTACGTCGACGAGAAGGTCCGCGAGAAGGCGGGCAAAGCGGGCAAGGGCGGCAAGAAGTAGTAGTTTTCAGCGTGACGGAGGGGGCGTACGAAGCCGCTCCCCACGGAGTCTTCAACGAGCCGGACTAGTCCGGCTCCGCGGGACGGAGTCACCGGAGAAGGATCCATGGCACTCGACGAGCAGCGAGCGAAGCGCAAGAGGCGCGTTCGGAAGAAGGTCAACGGCAACACCGAGCGTCCCCGGCTCTCGGTCTTCCGCAGCGCCAAGCACATCTACGCACAGGTGATCGACGACTCGCGCGGGCAGACGCTCGCGACGGCGTCGACGCTGAGCAAGGACGTGCGCGGCGGCGTCGAAGAGAAGAACAAGAGCGACGCGGCGAAGCTCGTCGGTCAGGCGATCGCGAAGGCGTGCAAGGACGCCGGCATCGCGAAGGTCGTCTTCGACCGCAACGGGTACTTCTACCACGGTCGCATCAAGTCCCTCGCCGACGCCGCGCGCGAGGCGGGCCTCGATTTCTGAGCGACGGAAGAACAGAAGCACATGAGCAGCCCCATCATCGATCCCGACACGCTCGAGGACCTCAAGGAGCGGGTGATCCACATCAACCGCGTCGCGAAGGTCGTCAAGGGCGGTCGTCGCTTCAGCTTCAGCGCGCTCGTCGTCGTCGGTGACGAGAAGGGCCACGTCGGCGTGGGCCTCGGCAAGGCGAAGGAGGTCCCGGACGCGATCCGGAAGGGGACCGACAGCGCCAAGAAGAACCTGATCAAGATCCCGCTGGTCGGCGGCACCGTTCCCCACCGCGTGCATGGGCACTCGGGCGCGGGTCGCGTGCTCCTGAACCCGGCGAGCCCCGGCACCGGCGTCATCGCCGGCGGCGCGATGCGCCCCGTCCTCGAGGCGGCCGGCATCCACGACGTGCTCTGCAAGATCCTCGGCACGTCGAACCCGCACAACGTGGTGCACGCGACGATGGACGCGCTGCGCACCCTCGAGTCGACCGAGGATGTCGCGCGCCGGCGCGGCAAGACGGTCGAAGAGATCCAGGTCTGACCATGGCGATCAAGCCGAAGCTCAAGGTGAAGCAGGTCCGCAGCGGCATCGGTCGTTGTGAGGATCAGCGCCGCACGCTCGCGGGGCTCGGTCTCCGCGGCCCGCACAGCGAGGTCGTCGTGGCCAACACGCCGGCGTTCCGCGGCGCGGTGAAGAAGATCATGCACCTCGTCACGGTGGAGGAGATCGATGGCTGACGAAACTCCGAAGGCGGAGGTTCCGATCCTCTCGCGCCTGCGCGCGCCCGTGGGCGCGGTGACCAAGAAGCTGCGCGTCGGTCGCGGTCCGGGCTCCGGCCTGGGCAAGACGGCGGGCCGTGGCCAGAAGGGCCAGAAGGCGCGTCAGCCCGGCAACATCCACAAGCTGCACTTCGAGGGCGGGCAGATGCCGCTCAATCGGCGTCTGCCGAAGGTCGGCTTCAACGCGCTGTTCCCGACGGTCTACGCCGAGATCAACGTCGCACGTCTCGAGGAATTCGAAGCGGGCTCGACGGTGAACCAGGCGGTCCTTCGTGAGCGCGGGTTCGTGAAGGGCCAGGTCGACGGCCTGAAGATCCTCGGCAACGGCGAGCTCACGAAGAAGCTCGTGGTCGAGGCCGAGGCGTTCAGCGCGTCGGCGAAGGAGAAGATCGAGAAGGCTGGCGGAACCGCCACGCTCCTCGAGAAGAAGGTCGCGCCGGTCGTGCGCCACAAGAACAAGCCGGCGAAGCCGCCGAAGGGCGCGAAGGCCTGACCCACGGGCTGCTTGACCCACAGCCGAGGCTGAGGGAGAGCACGCCAACTCTGGAGCGGGCCCGCGATCGTCGCGGGCCCGCGTCGTAACGACCACCCGACCTCGGTTGCACTCGAAACCCGCATGAGCGCCTTCGCGAACATCGCCAAGATCCCGGAGCTCCGGCGCCGCATCCTCTTCACGTTGGGGATGATCGCCGTCTACCGAATCGGGATCTTCGTCACGATTCCCGGCATCGACCGGAACGTGCTGCGCGAGTACATCGGCTCCCAGGGCGGGTTCCTCGGGATGTTCAACCTGTTCTCGGGCGGCGCGCTCGAGCAGGCCTCGATCTTCTCGCTGGGCATCATGCCGTACGTCACCTCGAGCATCGTGCTCCAGCTGATGACGGTGGTGGTCCCGCAGCTCGCCGAGCTCCGCAAGGAGGGCGAGGCCGGTCAGCGGAAGATCAACCAGTACACGCGCTACGGCACGATGATCATCGCGATCGTGCAGGGCATCTTCTGGTCGAACTACTTCCAGGGGCTGAACTCCGGCGGAGCGGGCGGCGGCGGCTTCGCGACCGTCGGCGACGTCGTGCGCGAGCCCGGCTGGGGCTTCGTGTTCATGACGGTCGTCGCGCTGACGACCGGCACCGCGTTCATCATGTGGCTGGGTGAGCAGATCACCGAGCGCGGCATCGGCAACGGCATCTCGCTGATCATCTTCGCGGGCATCGTCGCCGAGCTGCCCATGGCGACGATCCAGACCTTCGAGCAGGTGCAGATCGGGCAGATCGAGCCGGTCTCGCTGCTGATGGTGACGGCAGTCGTGCTGGGCGTGATCGCGGTGATCACGTTCTTCGAGCGCGGCCAGCGGCGCATCCCGATCCACTACGCCAAGCGGCTGGTCGGGCGGAAGCTGTACGGCGGGCAGACCTCGCACCTGCCGCTGCGTGTCAACTCGAGCGGCGTCATCGCGCCGATCTTCGCGTCGTCGCTCCTGATGTTCCCGCAGCAGCTGGTCGGCATCATCCCGGGCATGGAGACGGTCAACGACTACATCCAGCCGGGCGGGTTCCTGTTCAACCTGCTCTACGTGGTGATGATCATCTTCTTCGCGTTCTTCTACACGGCGGTCACGTTCCAGCCGGTCGAGGTCGCGGACAACCTGAAGAAGCAGAACGCGTTCATCCCCAACGTGCGCCCGGGCAAGTCGACGGCCGAGTACATCGATCGCGTGCTGACGCGCATCACGGTCGGCGGCGCGATCTACGTTGCCCTGGTCTGCGTCGTTCCGCAGTTCCTCCAGAGCTCGTTCCACGTGCCGTTCTTCTTCGGCGGCACCTCGATCATGATCGTCGTCGGTGTGGCGCTCGATCTGGTCCAGCAGATCGAGTCGCACCTGATCACGCGCCACTACGAAGGCCTCACGGGGCCGCGTGGTCCGCGGATCCGCGGTCGCCGGACGGCGGCGTAAGGGAGGACGACGTGGACGTGATCCTCTTCGGGCCCCCGGGAGCGGGCAAGGGAACGCAGAGCAAGTTCCTCGTCGATCGACTCGGGATCCCGCAGATCTCGACGGGCGACATGATGCGTGCGGAGCGCAAGAGTGACTCCGACCTCGGCAAGAAGTTCGACGAGTACATGAGCCAGGGGCTCTTGGTCCCCGATGCGCTCGTGATCGAGCTGCTCCGAGATCGACTTCGTCGGACGGACGCCTCGAAGGGCGCGATCTTCGACGGGTACCCGCGCACGGTGGATCAGGCGAAGGCGCTCGACGCGATGCTCGCGGACCTCGACCGCCGGATCGACAAGGTGATCGCGCTGGACGTGCCCGAGGACGCCATCGTCGATCGAATCAGTGGTCGGCGATCGTGCGAAGCCTGTGGACAGGTCTACCACGTGCGCTACAATCCGCCCCCCCCGACGGGAGCGTGTGGCAATTGCGGAAGCACCCACATCGTCCAGAGGGGTGACGACCAAGAGGAAAAGGTACGAACGCGCAACGCGGTCTACCTGCGGGACACGCTCCCGATCCTCGAGCACTACCAACCCGTAGTGTCGAAGGTCGACGGAACGGGGACCGTCGAAGAGGTCACCCGCCGGATCGAGGCGGAGCTTCCGAGCTGAAGAGCGATCGAGCTGACATCAGTGAAAGACACAGTTCTCGAGGGAGTCGTCGAAGAAGAGCTCCCGAGAGGCCTGTACGCGGTGCGGAGCGGAGGTCGCCGTCTCGTCGCATCGCTTCCGATTCGGAGCCGTCACGGGATCGTGAAGCTCCTCCGCGGTGACCGAGTGAAGATCGAGGTGTCCCCCGCGGACACCAGCAGGGCGCGGATCATCGGCCGCGCAGATGAATGATGAGCTCTGTGTCATCACACGAGCTGTGGCCTGGAGTGGAGCGAGCGATGAAGGTTCGTCCGAGCGTCAAGAAGATCTGCGAGAAGTGCAAGGTCGTCCGCCGTAAGGGGACCGTGCGCGTGATCTGCGACAATCCCCGCCACAAGCAGCGTCAGGGCTGAGGAGAGAATCGAATCATGGCACGCATCGCCGGCGTCGATCTTCCGGGTCGCAAGCACCTGGTCATCGCCCTCCAGTACATCTACGGAATCGGTCCCTCGAAGGCGAAGGAGATCTGCGAGAAGGCAGGGATCCCGACGACCAAGAAGGCCGATGATCTCGACGAGAACGACGTCAAGAAGATCCGCGACCTCCTCGAGTCGCAGTTCAAGGTCGAAGGCGACCTGCGCCGTGAGATCGCGATCAACATCAAGCGCCTGATGGACCTCGGGTCCTATCGCGGGCTGCGCCACCGCCGTGGCCTGCCGGTGCGAGGTCAGCGCACGCACACGAACGCGCGTACCCGCAAGGGCCCGCGTCGCGGTTCGACGGTCCGGCGCTGAGCGCACGAGCGAGCGTCGGGGATCACCTCTGCGGAGTTAGCGAGATATGGCAAAGCCGAAGGCCGCCAAGGGCAAGAAGAAGGTCAAGAAGAACGTCGGCACGGGCATCGCGCACGTGCAGTCGACCTTCAACAACACGATCGTCACGGTGACCGACCTGACGGGCAACGTGATCGCGTGGAGCAGCGCTGGCTCGCGTGGCTTCAAGGGCTCGCGCAAGAGCACGCCGTTCGCGGCGCAGCTCGCTGCCGAGGACGCGGCGCGCAAGGCGCAGGACCACGGGATGAACACCGTGGCGATCTTCGTCAAGGGTCCGGGCGCCGGCCGCGAGTCGGCGCTGCGTGCGTTCCAGACCGCGGGAATGCGCGTCACGCTGATCCGCGACGTCACCCCGATCCCGCACAACGGCTGCCGCCCTCCGAAGCGTCGCCGAGTCTGAGCAGCGCGCGGAGTTTTCTCGAGGCGACTCGCTTCCTATCCAGGTTTCCGGAGTATCCGTCATGGCTCGTTACATCGGCCCGTCCTGCAAGCTCTGCCGCCGCGAGGGAGAGAAGCTCTTCCTCAAGGGTGATCGTTGCTACACCGACAAGTGCGCGTTCGACCGCCGGCCTTACCCGCCGGGTCAGCACGGTCAGCGCCGCATGAAGGTGACCGAGTACGGCATTCGGCTTCGTGAGAAGCAGAAGGTCCGGCGCATCTACGGCGTCCTCGAGCGTCAGTTCCGCCGCTACTTCCAGATGGCGGATGCGGGCAAGGGCGTCACGGGCGAGTTGCTCCTCGCGCTCCTCGAGCGCCGTCTCGACAGCGCCTGCTATCGGTTCGGCTTCGCGGCGACGCGCAGCGATGCGCGCCAGCTCGTTCGCCACAAGCACGTGCTCGTGAACGGCAAGCCGGTCAGCATCCCGAGCTATCTCCTCAAGCCGGGCGACACCGTCTCGATCCGAGAGAAGAGCCGCGCGCAGACGCGCATCTCCACTGCGCTCGAGGGCGTCGATCGCCGCGGCGTGCCGGAGTGGCTCGAGCTCGACAAGGGCGCCTTCAGCGGCAAGGTCCGCAGCGCGCCGATGCGCGAGGCGATCACGCTCCCGATCAAGGAGCAGCTGATCGTCGAGTACTACTCGCGCTGATTGCAGCGAGCTCCAGGCGTTCGCTTCGCGAACGCGTCGCTCGCGCCGTTTTCGGTACTACGGCCCAACACGTCACACGAGAGCTTCGCCGTCGTCGGACGGCACTGCCATGCGGCAGGAACACGCGGTCATATTCCCGCGGGGAGTCAGGTAGAGAGATGTCGACCACCTTCGTAGCGCGCAACTGGCGCGATCTGATCAAGCCCAAGAGCGTTCCCGTCGAGGACTCGACGTCGACGTACGGCAAGTTCGTGTGCGAGCCGCTCGAGCGCGGCTTCGGCATCACGCTGGGCAACGCGCTCCGTCGCGTGCTCCTGAGCTCGCTGCAGGGCGCGGCGATCACCGCCGTCAAGATCGACGGCGCGCTCCACGAGTTCACCTCGGTGCCGGACGTCGTCGAGGACGTCACCGACATCGTGCTCAACCTCAAGGAGGTCGTGGTCAAGGCGCACACGCCGAAGACGCACGTGCTCCGGATCGATCGCGAGGGGCCCTGCGAGGTGCTCGCGAGCGACATCCAGGTCAACGACCAGGTCGAGATCCTCAACCCGAAGCACGTCATCTGCACGGTCGCCAAGGGCGGCCGCTTCTCGGCGGAGCTCACCGTGAACGTCGGGCGCGGGTACGTGCCGGCCGATCGGAACAAGACGCCGGGGATGCCGATCGGAACGATCGCGATCGACGCGCTCTTCTCGCCGATCCGCAAGGTCAACTACACGGTGACCAACGCCCGCGTCGGGCAGATCACCGACTACGACAAGCTCTCGCTCGAGGTGTGGACGAACGGCGCGGTCAAGCCGCAGGACGCCGTCGCGTACGCCGCGAAGATCCTCAAGGATCAGCTCTCGATCTTCATCAACTTCGAGGAAGAGGAAGAGACGACGACGCTCGACATGAAGGAAGAGGAGCCTCTCAACGAGAATCTCTTCCGCTCGGTCGAGGAGCTCGAGCTCTCCGTGCGCTCCGCGAACTGTCTTCAGAACGCCAACATCCACCTGATCGGTGAGCTGGTGCAGAAGACCGAGGCGGAGATGCTCAAGACGAAGAACTTCGGCCGCAAGTCGCTGAAGGAGATCAAGGAGATCCTCGCCGACATGGGGCTCTCGTTGGGCATCAAGATCGACAGCTGGCCGTTGATGCTCGAGCGCTGGAAGCAGCAGCAGGCCCAGGCGTAGGTGTGAGCGGTCCGCGTGCACCGGCTCGCCGGTGCGCGCAGGCTGCGCAGGTTCACTCGGTACTAAGGCTCAACACGTCGAGTAGATTTAGTCATGCGTCACCGCAAGTCGGGCCGGAAGTTCGGCCGTAACTCCACGCATCGCCGCGCGATGTTCCGCAATCTCGCGGGCAACCTCGTGCTGCACGAGAAGATCGAGACGACCGACGCGAAGGCGAAGGAGCTGCGCCGCACGGTCGAGCGTCTCATCACGCGCGCCGCGCGCCTGGGCGACGAGCTGACGGTCGACATCGGCAAGCTCAGCGACGAGCAGCGCCAGAAGGTGGTCGCCCGTCGCGTCCATGCGCAGCGCCTGGTCGCGCGCGACCTTCCGAAGTCGCTCGTGAAGACGAACTCGGACGGCACGACCGAACAGGTCGATCTCGTCCACAAGCTCTTCCACGACATCGCTCCGCGCTACCTCGCCCGCATCAAGGAGAAGCGCGGCGGTGGCTACACGCGGATCACGAAGCTCAACGTGCGCCGCGGCGACAACGCGTCGATGGCGATGATCGAGATCCTCGGCGAGTCGACCGCCGACTGATCGCGACTCCGGCTGATCGCGACTCCGACTGATCGCGACTCCGGCTGATCGCGATTCCGGCTGATCGCGACCCCGGCCGATCGCGACCCGGCTGCGCGACACTGGCTGATGTAGGCAGACACGAGAGGCCCCACGGCGGACACGCCGAGGGGCCTTTCGCGTTCCGTCTCGCCAGAAGCGGACGCCTAGACGCCGCTCGTCTTCCGAGCGGTGATCTTCCGACCGGTCCTGCTCTTCGTCGAGCCCCGACGCATGCCCTCCTTGGCCGTTCCGCGGCTCGCGGAGCCCGCGTTGCGCGTGCTCTTCCGGGCGCCGAGCGTCGCTCCGCGCTGCTCGCCGCTGCTGCCGGCACCACGCGTGGTCGCGTTCATCTTCCGCTTCGTCGCCTTCTTGACGGCCTTGCGCGAGCCCGCCGCGCCCGACGTCGCGCGAGCGCCCGCGTCGCTCGGACGGGTGCGGCCGGCGCCGCCCTTCGCA
>JALYRN010000589.1 GCA_030855295.1 Myxococcota bacterium
GATCCGAGCCGCGCGACCAACGGCGTGCGCGGCGGCGGGCCGACGCAGGGCTCGCTCGACGTGTACTCGCTCGACTACGGAGAGCGCTCGGAGCTGGTGCTCGGCTGGCACGGCGCGGTCGTGACCGACGGACCGGGCGCCGACCTGGTCGTGTTCGAGAACGCGTTCCGCTACGAGGGCGGCCACTTCATGGATCCGGTGATCGTGTCGGTCTCGCGCGACGGCGAGACGTGGGTCGATCTCTCGCACGAGTACGCCGCCGGCGATCCCACGCGCTACTCGCCCGACCCCGACGACTGGATCGGCTTCGCGGGCCTGACGCCGGTGCTGCTGCACGCCGACACGAACCCGGTCGATCCCTTCGACCCGATCGCGGCGGGCGGCGACGCGTTCGACCTCGCCGAGCTCCCGGACGAAGGCGAGGCCGGCGTCATCCGCCGCGACGGAGCCCGCTACGTGCGCCTCGAGAGCGCCGCCGCCCGCGTGAACCCCGCGACCGGCGCCCGCTACCCCCGCGACCCCACCAGCGCCGGCGCGGACATCGACGGCGTCTTCGCCCGCTACCTCGTCCCCCCGCCGTAGCCCGACGGAGCCTTCGTCACAGTCGCGCGCAACGCGCGCGCTGCTCGACGCGATCGTCCGAGCCGCGATGCGGCTCGGTCGATCGCCATCCACCACCTACCCACGGGCAGCGATCCGGCCGACCCCGCATGCCGAGCGCGCGCAGCAGGCGCGGGCCGTGGGTCCTCCGCGACCGCGCCGCGTCGGGCCCGGACGAGGCTCTCACCGACGGTGCGAAGGTCGAGCGGACGCGCGCGGAGCGAGCGCTCCGATCGACGCTCCGCCTCCCGACGCATCACCGATGGCCAGGGGCAGCCCGACGCGCTCTCGGGAGCGGAGGACCCACGGCCCGCGCCCCACCGAGACCTGCCAGGTCTTCCCGCCCCCTCCGACGCGCGCCCCCCGCGCCGCCCGTCAGCCCTTCGCCATCTCTTCGCGCTTCTTCAGCTCTTCGAGCGCGAGCTCGAGCTCGGCCATCTCGGCCTCGTCGATCGGGGCCTCGGCCTCTTCTTCGACGCGGGTCGCGATCGTCGCCTCGGCGGGCGGCAGCATGCCCATCTCGCGCTTCAGCGACTCGAGATCCTGATCGGCGCCCGCCGTCTGCTCGAGCTTGACGAACTTGTTGCGCAGGACGTCGCCCGAGTACTCCTCGTGCAGCTCGCCGGCGGCCTCAGCCTCCGACTCGACCTGCTCGATCTTCGCTTCCATCCGGCTGAACGCGTCGAAGGCGCTGGTGTCCTGGAGGGACCCCATCGTCTTCTGGATCTCCTGCATCGCCTTCGCGCGGTTGTTGCGCGCGAGCAGGACGTCCTTCTTCCGCTTGGCCTCACCGATCTTGTTGTTCAGCGCCTGCAGCGCTTGCTTGACCTGGTTGACCGCGGTGTTCTGCTTGCGCCACTGGTCCTCGAAGGCCTTCGAGATCTGCTCGTGCTCCTTCTTGCGCTGGAGCGCTTCCTTCGCGAGCGCGTCGTCGCCCGCGCGCACCGCGAGCATCGCCTTCTTGTGCCACTCGTCGGAGACCGCCTTCTCGCTCTGCCATTGGCGGTGCAGTCGCTTCTCGTCGGCGATCGCGACGGCGACCTGCTTCTTCGCCTCGACGAGCTGCGCGTTCATGTCGAGGATGATCTGGTTGAGCATCTTCTCCGGATCTTCCGACTTGGAGATCAGGTCGTTCAGATTGCTCTTGATCAGCGTCGCCAAGCGGCCGAAGAAACCCATGCTCGCTGTCTCCCTCAGGCGTCCTTGCGGCGGAACTTGCCCAGTCGTACGTGGTGATTCGCCATCGCGAGCACGAGCTCCTCGACGACCGCGGCGAACTCGTTGTAGTCGATGTTCTCGAGCAGGTGGCTCGCCGTGAGGAGCACCATCCCGTCGGAGATGCCGTAGGCGGCGTGCACCATCTCGGTCGCGTTGACCTCGAGGAGCGCTCGATAGAAGTCGGCGCACTTCTCTGGATCGATCGACGAGAGGTCGAGCACCTTCAGGCGGAACAGGCAGAGCCCGTCCTCGGTGCGCAGCACGATGTTCTCCGCCGACCCCGAGGCGTCGCCGACGATCCACGTCGCTTCCGCGATCTCGTGGTGCGGGTGGTTCGACCTGAGGAGGTAGGCCTCGATGTCCTCGCGCGTCCGCATCTCCGCCTCTCCGGGGTGATCCAAGGGGCTCGGCAAGCCCTCGGGTGGGGGCTCACGGTAGCGCCGTTCCGACGGCGGCGTCGAGGGGGGAACGCGCGAGGGCGCGCGCTATTCTTGCTCGTCGCCGCCCGGGTTCGCCAGCTTGCGCGTCCAGAGGATCGCGTCGCGGCGCTCCTTGCCGACGAGCACGCCGCTCGCGAGCAGGCCGGTCTTGCGGAAGCCCGCCGCGACGTACGCGGTCGCGAGCCCGATGTCGTCGCTCGGCGCGAAGCCGAACGCGCTGACGATGCCGCGCTCCTTGAGGTCCTCGGCGAGGAAGCGCAGACCACCCGTCAGCGCGAGCACGTCGAGGTCGTCGGTCGGCGCACGCAGGATCTCGATCAGCGAGTGACCGAAGCAGTCCTGGAACTCGGCGCTGATGTAGTTCGTGCGCCCCTTCTTCGCGGTCGCCTCGACGAAGTAGCGCTGCGCGTCGCGGCCGAACGCGTCGAAGCCGCTCAGGCCCTGGCCCTTGCGCCAGACCTCGTCGCGCATCTTGAGCGCGTCTTCCTCGTCGAGGATCGCGGAGGTGACGGCCGGGAGCGTCTCCGGGACTTCCTTCGCGTTCTTCTTGCCGGCGTTGACCGTGCGCTCGGCGAGCTTCTGGCCCTCGTCGCCGACCTCGACCGACGCGGTCTTCTCGCCGATCACGCAGCCGACCAGGTGGCCGTCGCTGCGCTTGTAGAAGCCGGGGATGGTGCCCTCGCGGACGAAGCCGACCCGCGTCCAGCTCGAGACCTCGTCCTTCTCGACGAGGATGATCACCTTCTCGACGCCCTCGCGCCGGGCGACGTTCTGGATGAACAGCCGCTTGGCCGGGAGCGCGCCCGAGCGGAAGTCGATCACGCGGATCAAGCCGGTGCGACGGTTGAGCAGCAGACAGAGGAACGCGCTCTCACTCTTGAAGTGCAGCTCCTCGACGAGGGGCTGCTGGGGGTCGGGAGTACGAGCGGCGGCGGCCTTGGCCATGAACTGGACCTCGCAACAGTTCCGCGGCGCCGACAGAGCGCCGAAAAACCGAGTAATTCGGGCCGCAATGGTGGATCTCAGACCCCTCGCGGTCAAATCGACGACGGCGCGGGGTCCGGAGCCCCCGAAATCGCGGTCGATCGCGATGCTCACTCGTCGTCGGCGTCGGAATCGCGCTCACGGCGGCGGCGGAGCGCGTCGAGCTCGCGACGCAGCTTCTCGTGCTTCTCCTCGAGGCGGCGGCGTCCGGCGCGGCGGCCGAGCATCGGCAGGAGCGCCCACGCGCGCGCGCCGTCGAGCGGGCCGATCGGCAGCAGGTTGAGCGCCATGATGACGAAGTTCGGGACCACCAGCGCGTACGCGAGATCGCCGAGCACGCCGGTGGGCTCGAGGATCCGCGCGAGCGGCCACGCGATCGCGAGGAGCACCGCCTGCGCGGCGACGCCGCCCCACGCGACGATCGAGACGTCGAGCGGCGAGGCGCCCGACCCGTCGTAGCGACACTCGCCGCCCATCCAGTGCATCTCGATGCCGATCGCGCGCAGGCCGCGCGCGCGGACCAGTGCCGCGTGCCCGAGCTCGTGCACCAGGATCACGACGAAGATCCCGACCGCGCCGCCGAGCGTGAAGCGTCCCGCGAGCGCCATCGCGATCGCGAGCGACCAGTGCAGCCGGATCGGCACCGCGCCTCGCCCGCGCGAGATCACCAGGGTGCCGCCCTCGCGATGTACCTCCACGGCGGCAGCGTAGCGCAACGTGGAAAAGCGAGAGGCCGGGCCCGCATGCGCAGGTCCGGCCTCTCGTCCGATTGGTCGCCGATATCTCTATCGGCGAATCTCGCTCACGTGCTCAGCGGCGGTCTAGAATCGGCTCGCCCGCTCCGGGACCTTCCGTCCGCGCGCCGAGCGCGCTTCCGTCCGGTCCCTCCGGGGCGAGCACTCCTGTCGGCTCAGCGGCGCGCTTCGGTCAGCGCGCGATCGATCGCCTGCTGGAACGCGGGGAACGGCTGCGCGCCCTGGAGCAGGCGGCCGTTGATGAAGAACGACGGCGTGCCGATCTCCGCGCCCGCGCGGCGCACCGCCTCCATGTCCGCCTGGATCGACGCCTGGTGCGTGTGGTTGTCGAGCGCCTGACGGAAGCGGTTCATGTCGAGGCCCGAGATCTGCGTCGCGTAGCGCTCGAGGTCCTCGCGCGAGAGCGCGCGCTGATTCTCGAAGAGGGTGTTGTGGTACTGCCAGAACGCGTCCGCGCCGCGCTGCGCGAACACTTCCATCGCCGCCTCGGCGGCCGGGGTGGCCTGCTGGTGGAAGGGCAGCGGGTAGTTGCGCCAGACGATGCGCACGCGACCCTCGTAGGTGCTCATGATCTGCTCGATCGTGGGACCGACGCGGCTGCAGAAGGGGCACTGGAAGTCGCTGAAGATCTGGATCGTGACCGGCGCGTTCGCGGCACCGCGCGAGGGCGCGTTGCGCGGCACGGCGATCTCGTAGACGCGGTCGGCGTCGGGCGCGGCCGCCGCGGGCGCAGCG
>JALYRN010000590.1 GCA_030855295.1 Myxococcota bacterium
GGATCTCCTGCAGCGCGATCCGGACCACGTGGCGATGGCGCAGCCGCCGCAGCTCGCGCCGCAGCGCGTCTCCGTCCTCGAGCTCCGACGTCGCCGCCGCGAACTGCCGCAGGAGCGACGCGACGCGCGCCCGCCGCGCCAGCCCGATCCGAAGGACGTCTCCCGGAAGCGTGGGATCGCCGAGCGCCAGCGGCAGCAGCGCCGGCGCGTGCTCACCGAGCAATCCGACGACCGAGCGCACCTCGCCGGCCGAAGCGTCTCCGCCCGCCTCGACGAACGCTTCGATCGCCTCGAGCGCCGCGGGCGTGCTGACCTCGCGAGGGAGCGGCAGCGTGGGCACGGCGCGCAGCGTACCCGCTCCGGCGCCCCGCGGAAGCGTGGTGTGTCCGTCGCGGTTGACGCTCCCGCCCCCCCAGAGTAGAAAGCGCCGCTCTCCGGGGCCCCGTGCGCGAGCATGCTCCGGACGGCCTCTGAGGTGCCCGCGTGATCCTCTCCTTCGTACAGCTCCTCCTCTGGCTCCAGCCCGCGGCGACCGGCGCCGGAGGCGCGTCCGAAGGGGGTGGTGACGCAGCCGGTGGCGGCTCGCAGTACTGCATGATCCAAGGCGGGATCATGCTGGCGGTCCTGCTCTTCACGTATTTCTTCATGCTCCGTCCCGAGCAGAAGCGTCGCGAAGAGGCGGAGTCGCTCCTCAAGTCACTCCGCAAGGGCATGAAGGTCCGCACGACCGGCGGCATCCTCGGCGAGATCCTCTCGATCACCGAGCACGAGGTCGTGCTGGGGATCGCGGACAAGGTCCGCATCAACGTGTTGCGCTCGCACATCGCTGGCCCCGAGCCCGAGAAGCGCGAGAGCACCGCGAAGGACGACGACAAGGGCACCAAGAAGCCCGACGAGGCGCGCGGCTGAGCCCCGCGCCGGAGAGCCGAATGGACAGGGGCTGGTACCTTCGTTTCGGGTTCGTCATCACGTGCATCGTGGCGGCGTGGTTCACGCTCTGGCCGAGCGTGAGCGACGTCGTTCCTGCGCCCGACTGGGTGACCGACAACTTCACGCGCCGCATCGCGCCCGGCCTCGACATCCGCGGCGGGCTGCGCCTGCAGTACGAGGTCGAGGTCGAAGAGGCGGTCGCGGATCGCCGCGACTTCCGCGCGCAGCAGATCATCGAGCGGCTGTGTCAGCAGTTCGAGATCTGCGAGGCGGACGAGCCCTCGACGCGCGAGCAGCTCGAGGAGACGCGCACGCGCGTCCGCACCGAGATCGCGGGCGACCAGGGCTTCCGCCTGGTGTTCACGAACCCCGACGACATCGCCGAGCTCGATCGCGACCTGATCACGAGCTTCGGCGATGTCCGCGAGGCAGCGCGCACGGACACGGCGATCACGCTCGAGCTCCGCGACGACAGCCTGGAGCGTCTGCGGGAGACCGCGGTCGAGCAGGCGCGCGAGACGATCGGCAACCGCATCGACGAGATGGGGCTGCGCGAGGCCTCGGTGATGTCGCGCGACACCGACATCATCGTCGAGCTGCCGGGCGCCAGCGAGGCCGACTTCGAGCGCATGCGCGAGATCATCGCGCGCACCGCACGCCTCGAGTTCAAGGTCGTCGACGATCTCGGCGACTTCGTGCAGGGCCTGGACGACATCCCCGAGGGCATCACGCGCACGACCGAGGTCGTCTCGGCCGGCGAGGAGAACCCGCAGGTCGTCTCGAATTACCTGCTCGCGTCGGGCGTCGGCGCCCGCGAGCTCCTGCAGACCTACGTGCGCACGCTCGAGGATGCGGATCGCGTCCCCGACGACCACCAGCTCGCGATCGGCCAGGCCGAGACCGGCGAGCTCGACGAGGGCGAGACGGCCGAAGAGGCGTGGCGCACCTACTACCTGTACCGGCGCGCCGACCTCACGGGCGACGCGATCGACGACGCGTCGGTCGCCGTCGATCCGCAGGACAACCAGCCCTACGTCTCGATCGTCTTCAACGGCGCGGGCGCGCGCGCGTTCGAGCAGCTGACGGGCGCGAACGTGAAGCGCCGCATGGCGATCGTCCTCGACGATCGCGTCGCGTCGGCGCCGGTCATCCAGCAGCGCATCGGCGGCGGCCGCGCGCAGATCACGCTGGGCGGCTTCCGCGAGTACAACGAGCTGCTGAACGAGGCGAACGATCTGACGATCGTGCTGCGCGCCGGCGCGCTGCCCGCGCCGATCCGGCCCTCGAACGAGCAGCTGATCGGGCCGACGCTCGGCGCCGACTCGGTCGCTCAGGGCGCGATGGGCGCCGGGATCGGCGTGCTGCTCGTGCTGCTCTTCATGGGCCTGTACTACCAGGTCGGCGGAATGGTCGCCGACACGATGGTGCTCCTGAACCTGCTCTTCCTCCTCGCCATCCTCGCGGCGTTCGAGGCGACCCTGACGCTGCCCGGCATCGCCGGCATCGCGCTGACGATCGGCATGGCCGTCGATGCGAACGTGCTGATCAACGAGCGCATCCGTGACGAGATGCGGCTCGGGAAATCGGCGCGCTCGGCGGTCGAGCTCGGGTTCCAGCGAGCCTTCACGTCGATCTTCGACAGCCAGGTCACCACCTTCATCGCGGGCGTCGTGCTCTATCAGTACGGCACCGGTCCCATCCGCGGCTTCGCCGTCACGCTGATGATCGGAATCGCGACGTCGCTCTTCACCGGAGTGTTCTGCTCGAAGGTGTTGTTCGATTGGATCGTGCGCGGGCTGAAGGTCCAGCGTCTCAGGGTCGGTTGAGGAGGACGCCATGGAGATCATCAAGCCCGGACGCGTCTTCGATTTCATGAAGTACCGGCGTGCCGCGATCGGCACGTCGGCGATCCTCATGCTCCTCAGCATCGCCTCGGTGTTCTGGCCTGGGCCGAACTGGGGCATCGACTTCAGCGGTGGCACCGAGGTCCAGCTCCGTTTCCGCGGCGACGTGGAGACGGCCGAGCTGCGCGGCATCATCGAGGAGCTCGGCTACCAGAGCCCCGACGTGGTCGCAGTGCAGGGCGGCGCCGAGAACGAGTTCATCGTTCGCGTCCGCGAGGTCTCGGCCCTGCCGGCCGACATCGAGGAGCGAGTCACCGAGCAGCTGCAGACGACGCTCGGCGCCGCGAACGAGATCGTGGCGCTCCGCGTCTCGCCGGGCGGCGACAAGATCTCGGTGCGCCTCTCGGAGGGCGCCGATCTCGAGCAGATCGCCGCGGGCCTGAGCGCCGCTGGCCTCGAGATCCGCGGCGCGGTGACGCGCTTCGGTCCCGAGGATGACTTCCGCTACGAGGCGAACCTGGTCGGCGTCGCCGACCGCATGGTCAGCCAGCTCGGTGAGCGGCTCGGCGAGCGCGGCCCCGAGCCGGCGCTCCGCATCGAGTGGGTCGGCCCCCGCGCCGGCGAGCAGCTCCGCACCGCCGCGACGAAGGCACTGCTCTACACCGTGATGTTCATCATGGTGTACGTCGCGTTCCGCTTCGATCTGCGGTTCGCGCCGGGCGGCATCATCGCGCTCATCCACGACGTGGTGATCACGGTCGGGATCTTCGTGCTCATCCGGCGCGAGTTCAACCTCACCACGATCGCATCACTGCTGACGATCATCGGCTATTCGATCAACGACACGATCGTCATCTACGACCGCATCCGCGAGAACATGGCGCGGCATCGCGGAAAGTCGATGGCCGAGCTGATCAACATCTCGACCTCGGAGATGCTGGGTCGGACGCTGGTCACCTCGAGCGTGACGCTGCTCGCGATCATCCCGTTCTTCATCTGGGGCACCCAGGTGCTCCAGGACATCGCGCTCGCGCTCTTCATCGGCTTCGTCGCCGGCGTCTACTCGACGATCTTCATCGCCGCGCCGTTCACCGAGTGGATGGACACCAACGTGTTCCGCCGCATGCGTCCCGCCGCGGAGACCGCGAAGACGGCGCGTCGCGCGCGAGCGTGACGGAGCCCGCCAGCGCTGCGAGCGGGCGGTGGTCGGGGGGGGGCTGGGAGCTCCTGCCCGGCGATCCATCGGCCGCCAGCGAGCTCGGGAGCGCGCTCGGCGTCTCGCCCTCGATCGCGCAGGTGCTCCTTCATCGCGGGCTCGGTGAGCTGTCGCGCGCGAAGGAGTACCTCGATCCGAGGCTCGCGGGGCTCACGTCGCCCGACGCGATGGTCGACCGCGAGGCGGCCGCCGATCGCCTCGCGCGCGCCATCCGGTGCCGCGAGCGCATCGCGATCTTCGGCGACTACGACGTCGACGGCACGACCAGCACTGCGATCCTCGCCGAGGCGATCGAGGCGATGGGCGGCGAGGTCGTCGCGCTCGTCGCGAGCCGCTTCGCGGGCGGCTACGGCTTCAGCGCGCCGGCGCTCGAGCGCGTGCGCGCGACCGGCGCGAAGCTGCTGGTCACGTGCGACTGCGGCTCGAGCGATCACGAGCGCGTCGAGGCGGCACGTCGCGCCGGCATCGACGTGATCGTCGTGGATCACCACCTCGTCCCCACCGAGCCGCTGCCGGTGATCGCGTTCCTCAACCCGCACCGGCCCGAGTGCGGGTTTCCGTACAAGGGCCTGGCGAGCGCCGGTCTCGCGCTCTCGCTCGCGGCCGCGGTGCGCGCGCAGCTCGGCGCGAAGCTCGATCTCCGCGAGCTGCTCGATCTCGTCGCGCTCGGGACGATCGCCGACGTCGCGCCGCTCGACGGCGACAACCGGCGCCTCGTGCGCGCCGGGCT
>JALYRN010000591.1 GCA_030855295.1 Myxococcota bacterium
GCTCCGACATCAGTACGCTGATGTCGGAGCGACGGAACCCCGCGTCGACCAGACGATCGACCGCGTGCTGCGCCTCGCGCCGCGTCCTGAACGCGGCCGTGACTACCTTGCTGATCGCCATCTCACGACCTCACGTCTCTTCAGCTCCGTTGCCGACCGTGCGACGAGCGGCACGCGTCGCGGGGCGAGCACTCCCGTTGGTTCAGGCCGCAGCGAGCCGGTCGTCGGGCCCCGCGACGCGAGTCGTGTCTTCCACCGCGCTCGCGGCGCTGCGCTTCTCGATCAGGCGGTCGCCGATCACGAGCAGGTCGATGCCCGACGAGAGGAAGCACTGCAGCGCGTCCTCGGGAAGGTTCACGATCGGCTCGCCACCCGCGTGGAAGCTCGTGTTGAGCAGGACCGGCACGCCGGTCACGTCGGCGAACGCGTGCAGCAGCGCATGGAAGCGCGGGTTCTGCTCCCACGAGACGGTCTGCACGCGCGCGCTTCCGTCGACGTGCGTGCACGCCGGGATGCGGCGCCGCGCGTGCTCGAGCACCGGGACGCAGAAGAGCATGTGCGGGCTCTCGTCGAGACCCGCGAGATCGAAGAGCTCGTGCGCGCGCTCGAGCGGCACCGCGGGCGCGAACGCGCGCGCATCACCCTGCTGCTTCACGGCGGCGCGGACGAGCTCCTTCATGTCGGCGCGCCGGGGATCGGCGAGGATGCTGCGGGCGCCGAGCGCGCGCGGGCCCCACTCGGTGCGCCCCTGGTACCAGCCGACGATCTTGCCCGCGGCGATCGCGCGCGCGACCTCGCCCTCGAGATCGATCGGACGCGTGGCGCGCACCTCGCTCGCGACGATCGCGATCGAGCGATCGATCAGATCGTCGTCGGCGTCCGCGCCCAGGTAGACGCTCCGCATCGCGCGCATGCTGCGCGCGTGACCGAGCAGGTGGTGATAGGCGTAGAGCGCGGCGCCCATCGAGGTGCCGGCGGCGTTCGACGCGGGCTGCACGTGCACGCGATCGAAGAGCCCGCTGCGGGCGATGCGGCCGTTCGCGACGTAGTTGAGCGCGAGGTTCCCCGACAGGCAGAGGTTGCGCTCGCCGGTGCGGCCGCGGAGCGCGTGCAGCGTCGCGAGGAGCGCCACCTCGAGCGTCTCCTGCAGCGCCGCCGCGATGTGGGCGTGACGCGCCTCCACCGGCGCCTCGGGGCGCCGCGGCGGTCCCAGCTCGCGCAGCACGTGTCGCGGATAGAGGCGACCTCGCGGCGCGAACGTGTCGCGCGCGAAGAGTCGCGCCACGAGGTCGGCGTCGACCAGCGGGAGACCATCGCCGCGGATGCGCACCAGCCGCCGGAAGAAGCGGCGATGGATCGCGGGATCGCCGTACGCGGCGAGGGCCATCGCCTGATGCTCGTCGCCGGGCGCGAACCCGAGGTACGCCGCGAAGCAGGAGTAGAGATGTCCGAGGCTGTCGGGCGCGAACGCCTGATCGAGGACCTCGAGCCTGGTGCCGCGGCCGATCGCCGCCGTCGCCGAGACGCTCTCGCCGTGTGAGCCCGTCACGAGGCAGAGCGCGCGATCGAACGGCGAGGTGAAGAACGCCCCCGCCGCGTGCGCGAGCTGCTGCGGCACGGTGACGAAGCGCTCCGCCGGGATGCGCGCGCCCGTGCGGCGCTCGAGCAGGTGACGGCTGCGCTCGTCGTCGTAGCCCGCCGCGCTGTGCACGCTCCGCATGGCGCGCATCGCAGCGCCGAGCGCGAGCCGCGTCACGGGGCGCAGGCGCTCGCGGCTCCCGTCGAGCATCTCGGGGCGCCACATGTCCGGGAACGAGTGGAAGTACGCCACGAGATCGACCTCGTCGAGCGTGCGCAGCCCCGCCTCGCGCAGGCAGTGATCGATCGAGCGCTCCGGCAGCACGCCGCTGTGCTTCACGCGCGCCCAGCGCTCCTCCTCGCTCGCCGCGACCAGCTCGCCGTCGACGAGGATCGCCGCTGCGGCGTCGCGGCTCGCGCGATGCCGCGCGAGGTATCCATCCAGACCACCGTTGTACCCGAGGACGATCATTCAGCTCTCCTGTCGTGGCGCCCGGGGGCGCGACGGCATCCGTCGTTCGACCGCGTCCGATGCTCACGACGCGTGGCGAGCAGCGCCGGCGGCGAGCGCGCGATGGCGTGCGGCGCGACCTGCGTGCGTTCGATTGGTCGATGGAGGCGCGATGCGCGCGGCCTCTTCGCGAAGCGAGCGCGGCGACGACGCCCGGGCGCGAGCGCTCTTCTCGGCGTCGAGCACCGGAACGGCTGCGCGCGGGGTGATCAGCGACTCGCGGATCGTGGGACGTCGTGCGGCGGTCATCGTGCCTCTCCTGAGCGCGGTCGTTCGAGCGCGCCGTCCGCCCCTGGTGCAGCGCCCGTACCACCAGGTCGCCCCCCGGCATCAGGGTCGCTCTCGCGCGAGCCGTGACAACGCGCCCCGCGAACGGCGCCGCGACGGGGCGTCATGCCCCGTGGCCTCGACGCCGCCGACCGCGGAGCTCTCCGACCGCGGACGGCACGCGCGCTGCGTGCTCCAACCGCGACCAGGAGGTGGAGTCGCATGGGCTTTCAGCCGAAGCAGAGCCTCGACGAGCAGGTGATCGTGATCACCGGCGCGTCGAGCGGGATCGGGCTCGCGACCGCACGTCTGGCGTGCGAGGCGGGCGCGAAGGTGGTGATCGCGGCGCGGAGCGCGGAGATCGAGCGCATCGCGGACGAGCTCCGCACGAGCTGCGCGGGAAGCGTGGAGCCGGTGATCGCGGACGTGGGCGTCGAAGACGACGTCCGCCGGATCGCGGCCCGCGCGATCGAGCGGTTCGGCCGCATCGACACGTGGATCAACAACGCGGGCGTGTCCGTCTACGGGCGCTCGATCGACGTGCCCATCGAGGACATGCGCGAGCTCTTCGACACCGACTTCTGGGGCGTGGTCCACGGCTCGCGCATCGCGATCGAGCACCTGCGCGACGAGGGCGGCACGCTGATCAACGTCGGCAGCGTGGTCTCCGATCGCGCGATCCCGCTGCAGGGCGCGTACAGCGCGGCGAAGCACGCGGTGAAGGGCTTCACCGACGCGCTGCGGATGGAGCTCGAGCACGATCGGCTGCCGATCCAGGTGACGCTGATCAAGCCGGCGACGATCGATACGCCCTACTTCGCGCACGCGAAGAACCACCTCGACGAGGGCGTCCCGGCGGCGCCGCCTCCGGTCTACGCGCCGGAAGCGGTCGCGCGCACGATGCTGCGGTGCGCGACCCGACCGACCCGCGAGGTGGCGGTCGGGATGGGCGGCCGCGTGCAGTTCGTGCTCGCGCGGCTCGCTCCGGGGCTCGCCGACAAGCTGATGGAGCGCGCGCTCTTCGGCCCGCAGATCCGCTCGACGCCGCACGAGGCGCGCACCGAGGGCCCCGGCGAGGAGAGAGGCGATCACCAAGGCATGGTGCTCCAGCGGAGCGCCTACGCGGAGCTGCGCACCTGGCCGGTGCTCGCGGGCATCGCGGCGGGCATCGGCGCGGCGATGGCGGCGATCGGAGCATCGCGGCTCGCGAGCCGCTCCGCCTGACGGGAACGCAGAGCGAAGACGGCCGACGGACACCTGAGCAACTTCAACAAGATCGTGAAGCGCGAGAACGCCGAGGCGCGCTCCGGCGGCGGCGGCGGCGAGAAGAAGGGCAAGGGCGGCTCGCGCTCGGCGCATCGCTGAGCCGATTTTTTTGGACAGCCTTCCGAGCCCACAGGAGTGCTCGCCCGCGGCACGCCGAGTGCTCCGTTGCCCGGAGAGGGCAGCCCGTGCTCGGGCGCCGAGGAGCACACGATGAAGTTCTCGATCGACATGCCCATCGTGGCGAGCTGCGACGTGGCGCGGTGCGCCTACAACATCGAGGGCGGTTGCCACGCGAAGGCGATCACGGTCGGTGACGGAGTGCACCCGGGCTGCGACACGTTCCTCGGATCGGAGCGCCACCCGTCGGACGAGGTGCCGCCCAACGCAGGCGTCGGCGCGTGCAAGGTCGCGCTCTGCCGCCACAACAGCGACCTCGAGTGCCAGGCGCGGGCGATCGAGGTGGGGTGTCAGGGCGACGAGCCTACGTGCCTCACGTTCGAGCTGCCCTGACGCGCAGCCCCCCGGTCGGCGCGATCGATCGGATCGACATTTCCGCCGCGCACCTCTAGAGTCGTTTCGTGGCTCTGCCCCCTCGACGCGAGGGCGCCCCGTCGTTCGGCGCCGTATCGCTCGCGAGCAAGTGGACCGTCGGCGTCGGGCGCGAGCTCGCGATCGACGTGATGGTGAAGAACATCGGCGGTGCGGCGCGCGGCGTCTGGGTCGAGCTCGGCGGTCCGGCGGCGTCCAGCGTCGAGCTGTGCGGCGCGGCGCTCGACGACGAGACGGCGGCCGTCGACGGCGCGCGCGCGTCGATCCCGAAGGCGAGCGTCGCCGCCGGGTTCGACTACGTGCGCAAGCGCGGCGAGCCGCCGCCGCCCGACGAGTCGCGCACGCTGCGCATCGTGGTGCGGGCTACGAGCGCGGGCTCGGCGCTCTTCACGATCCGGGTCGGGCCCGGCAACGGAGAGACGACGTCGGGCTCCGCGCTGGTCGGTCGGATGCTCGAGATCACGCCCTGACGCGCGCTCACATCCTCGTCGACATCGCGGCCGGCGCGACCGCGTGGCGGCGCGGCGTCGTTCCGCCGTCACCAGGC
>JALYRN010000592.1 GCA_030855295.1 Myxococcota bacterium
GCCGGTGGCTCGCACCTGGCGCGAGGTGCTCGCGGAGCGCGGCGTCTCCGGAGGCCGGCTCGCGGCGATCGCGGACGCCGAGGCCAAGGCGCGCACGACGCCGCTGCCGCGCCTCGATGCCGAGCTGAGCTCGGCGCACACCGATCTCTATCAGACGATCACGCGCGCGCGGCTCGAGGTCGATCGCGCGCTGGCCTACGCGGCGATGTCGCCGCGCGATCTGACGTGGACGAAGGTCGCGCGCATCGCGACCGCGTCGGTGCTCACGGTGCTCGTGCTCGGCGGCCTCGCGCTCGCGATGCGCACGCCGGTCGCGGTCACCGCCGAGGCGTCGGACACCTTCGGACAAAGCCCGCAGTTCGGCGCGCCCAACGTGCTCGACGGGCAGGTCGACAGCGAGTGGCTGCTGCCGGATCGCGCGACCGGCTGGGTCGAGACGCGGCTCTCACCGGCGCGGCACGTGTCGCGCGTCACGCTGATCAACGCGAAGAACGCGCCGCACTTCGATCGCGCGACGCGCGAGTATCGGCTCGAGCTCTACTCGAGCGGGCGGATGGTCCGCGGGTTCGACGGCGAGTTCGCAGAGATCGATCGCGATCCCGATCCGGTCACGCACGACGTCGATCTCGGCGACATCGATCGCGTGCGCTTCGTCGTGCGCAGCTCCCACAACCTCGGCGGCGGGCTCGCCGAGATGACGATCGAGGAATGATGCGACTCCGAACGCTGCTCTCGTGCTCGCTGTCGATCGTGCTCGCGCTGTCGGGGTGCACCTGCGGCCCGCAGAGCAGTGGTGCTCCGCTCGAGCGTGGGGAGACGACGACCACGACGCCCACCGCGCCCGAGGGCGAGGCGGCGGCCGCCGAGGGGCCGACGTTCGAGGAGGCGGCCGGCGGGCTCGCGTGGCACGCCGAGGAGCCGCTGGTGTCGCGGCGACCGAGCTCGTCGATGCGCGCGGCCGAGTACGTCGTGCGCGACTCGCCCGAGTCGGAGCTGACGGTCTTCTACTTCGGTCGCGATCAGGGCGGCGGCGTCGACGAGAACATCGATCGCTGGGTCGGGCAGTTCGAGCAGCCCGACGGGCGCGCGAGCCGCGACGCCGCGCAGATCGAGCGCATCGAGGTACAGGGCATGCCGGTCACCACGGTCGAGGTGTCGGGCGCGTTCGCCGGCATGCGCGGCATGGGCGGCGGCGGCGAGGCGCGGCCCGGGTACCGGATGCTCGGCGCGATCGCCGAGGGCCCCGAGGGCATGGTCTTCTTCAAGCTCACCGGCCCGGCCGAAGCGGTCGACTCCGCGGAGACGGCGTTCCGCGGCCTGGTGCAGTCGCTGCACCCCACGGGCTGACGGCGCTGCGGGCTGACGGCGACGCGCGCAGCAGCCCGCCTCCCGCGGTTGTGGGGTCGGGCCCCATGCGGCTGTGGTACCGTGGCCGACGGTTGCTCGGGCGAGGGAGCTCACGGTCGCGTTTTCGCGGCCGGAGGCGCACGACGCGTTCCAGTGCGATCGGATTGTAACGGTGGCTCGGTTCCTGCTGACGAGGCTCGCTGCATGACTCTCTGCCCGCTTCGCCGCACCTCTGCGCGAAGGCTCCGCGCGCTCTTCGCGTGCTCGCTCCTCGCCTCGGTCGCCGTCGTCGCCGCGCCGGCGCGCGCGCAAGAGCGCCCGGGAGCGGCGCTGCTGCAGACCTCGCGCTCGCGCGGCGTCGAGGAGGGCACGGCGGGCGCGTTCGATCGCATGATCCGGCAGCGCATCGACGCGCTGGACGTCGTGCGGGTCGACGGAAGCATCGCGCTCGATCTCGAGCAGCTCCAGCTCGCGCTCGGCTGCATGGGCGAGACGGTGTCGTGCCTCGAGGCGGTCTCGAACGAGGTCGGCGCGCCGATCGTGATCGTGCCGGCGCTCAACCGCGCAGGGACCGAGCTCGTCGCGACGTTGCTGCTCTTCGACATCCGCGACGGCGCGCAGCGGCGCGTGACGCGGCAGGCGAGCGGAGAGACGGCGCCGACCCAGATCCTCGAGAGCGTCGACGGCATGCTCCGCGAGCTCTTCGGCCTGCCGGCGGCGACAGTGGTGGAAGACGAAGGCGGCGATCCCGATCCCGAGCCCGATCCGGAGCCGGTGGTGCCCGAGCCGATCGCGCGCCCGGGCCTCTCGCCCATTCCGTTCGTCCTGATCGGCACCGGCGCGGCGGCGCTGATCGCCGGCGTCGTCGTCGGCGCGATGTCGCAGAGCAGCGCGGACGAGTACCGGGCGACGATGCCCACCACGACCGCGCAGGTCGACGCCGCGCTCGCGACGCTGTCGCGCGCCGAGACCGAGGCACTCGCCGCGAACGTCCTGATGATCGCGGGCGGCGTGCTCGCCGCGGGCGGCGTGGTGTGGCTGCTCGCGGCCGGCAACGAGGACGGCAGCTCCCCGCTCGCCGCCGCGCCCGTCGTCGCGCCCGGCTACGCCGGCATCGCGCTCACCGGAACCTTCGGAGGCTCGCTTTGACCGCTCGTGTCCTCGCTTCGCTCGTCGTCGTCGCGCTCGCGGTCGGCTGCAGCGTCGACTCCACGCACGACGCGCGCACCTGCGTCCAGAGCGACGACTGCAACGACGGGTACGTCTGCTACGAGCGGTTCTGCATCCCCGGGGACGCGGGCGGGATCGACGCCAGCCGTGTCGACGCGGGGACCGACGCGGGGACCGACGCGGGCACCGATGCCGGCCCGCCCGACGCGGGCTGTGTCGTCACCAACGAGGACTGCGATACCGCGCTCGTCGGCGTGTGCATGGCAGGGCGCATCGTCGAGTGCGCCGACGGCTCGCGCGAGTGCCGTCCGATCACCACGCCTCTCGAGATGGAGCTCTGCAACGACGAGGACGACACCTGCGACGGTCCGGTCGACGAGGGCTTCAACCTCCAGAACGACGAGCAGAACTGCGGAGAGTGCGGCGGCACGTGCGCGGACGGGCTGCTCTGCTGCGAGGGCGTCTGCGTCGACACGGTGCGCAACGACGCGAACTGCGGCGGCTGCGGGGTGGCGCAGGACTGCACGCTCATGGGCCGTAGCTGCTGCAGCTCGACGTGCATCGACACCGACACCGACGCCATGAACTGCGGCGCGTGCGGCCGGGTCTGCGGCGAGGGTCAGGACTGCTGCGACGGCCGCTGCATCGATCTCCGCAGCGACGAGACCTACTGCGGCGCCTGCACGACGCCGTGTCCGGCCGGTGACCGCTGCTGCGGCGGCACGTGTGGCGATCCCAGCGACGCGACCGGGCCCTGCAGCACGTGCCCGGGCGGCTGCGCGGTGGGTGAGGCGTGCTGTGACGGGGTCTGCGCGGACACGACGATCGATCCGTACAACTGCGGCGGGTGCGGCATGGCGTGCACCGAGGGGCAGCTCTGCTGCGCCGGCGCGTGCGTCGGTGAAGGCATCGAGCACTGCGGCGGGTGCTCGCCGTGCGGACCGGGCGAGCTGTGCTGCGACGGCAGCTGCGCCGGCGACGCGCTCGCGACGAGCTGCGGCGCCTGCGAGGTCCAGTGCACCGGGACCGAGACCTGCTGCGAGAGCGGATGCGCGTCGCTGCAGACCGACGCGGCGAACTGCGGAGCGTGCGAGAACGCCTGTGCCGCTGGCCAGCAGTGCAACGCCGGGCATTGCTGCCCGACCGGCCAGACGTGGTGCGGCGCCAGCGCGGGCTGCCGCAACCTCCGCACCGACGGGTCGCACTGCGGCAGCTGTGGGCGCGGGTGCCTGCTCGGGTGCAACGGCGCCGGCGGATGCAACGTCATATGACCTCGCGCCTGCCCAACCCGTTCGATCCGGCGCTCGAGGACGACGACTCGACGCTCGGCGAGGACGATCCCGCCGAGGCGATGATCGGGCGCACGATCGCGGGGCGCTATCAGATCACCGAGATCCTCGGGCGCGGCGGGATGGGTGTGGTGTACGGAGGCACGCACCTCGAGCTCGAGCGCGAGGTCGCGATCAAGGTGGTGCCCGGGCAGTACACGCGCGACTCCGACGTGCTCAAGCGCTTCGAGCGCGAGGCGCGCACCGCGAGCAAGATCGCGCACGAGAACGTCGTCACGGTCTACGACTACGGCCGGCTCGAGAGCGGCGAGCCGTACCTCGTGATGGAGCGCCTCACGGGGCGCGATCTCGACGTGGTGCTCGCCGCGCGACGGCGCATCCCGCCCGCGGAGGCGCTCACGATCTTCGAGCCGCTCGCGGCCGCGCTCGATGCGATGCACGCGCAGAACGTCGTGCACCGCGACATCAAGCCCTCGAACGTGTTCTTCGCGGCCGACGGCACCGTCAAGCTCGTCGACTTCGGGCTCGCGGTGTTCCGCGCGCCGGGCGCGGGCGATCGCCTCACGCGCACCGGCAGCGTCGTCGGCACCGCCGAGTACATGGCCCCCGAGGCGGCGCGCGGCGCGCTCGTCGACGCGCGCGGCGACGTCTACTCGCTCGCGACGCTCGCGTACGAGGTCCTGACGGGCTCGCTCCCGTTCGTCGGCCAGCCGGTGCAGGTGCTGATCGACAAGGTCAGCCATCGCGCCCCGAGCGTCTCGTCGGTGTCGGATCTGAAGTTCGCCGAGGCCATCGAGCGCGTGTTCGATCGCGCCCTCGATCGCCGCCCCGAGGCGCGCCACGCCAGCGCCGGTGAGCTCGTCCGCGCGCTGCGCGAGGCGATCGAGGCGAGCCCTGCCGCGA
>JALYRN010000060.1 GCA_030855295.1 Myxococcota bacterium
CCTTCGGGCCGTGCCGCGCCGCCGCCGAGACCTGCGGGAACGCGTGTGACGACGACGGCGACGGCGCCGTCGACGAGGGCTGCGCGGTCGCGCCGGCGAACGATACCTGCCCGACCGCGACCCCGTTCGTGATCGGCGCGACCATCACCGGCACGACCGCCGGCGCGACCAGCGACTACGGCGCGAGCTGCGCCGCCGGCTCGGCCAGCCCCGACGTCGCGTACTCGTTCACGTCCGACGGCTCACCGCGCTCGTACCGCCTGCGCGTCGACACGATGTCGCACGACGGCAGCATCCACGTCCACAGCGCGTCATCGTGCGCGAGCGCCGACGAGGTCGCGTGCAACGACGACTCCGGAGGGACGCGAGCGAGCGAGCTCACGCTGACGAACCTGCCGCAGGGCACGTACTACGTGGTGGTCGACGGGTACTCGAGCGGCAACGCAGGCCCGTTCACGCTGACCTCGTCGAGCACGGTGCTGAGCCCGGACACGTGCGCCGGCGTCGTGCCGATTACCGCGAACGGCACGTACACCGGGACGACCGTGGGACGCGCGGCGAGCTACACCGGGACGTGCGGCTCGACGAGCACCTCTGCCGACGTCGTCTACTCGATCACCGCGCGCACGACGGGGACGATCACCGTCACGACGTGCGGCTCGAGCTTCGACACGGTGCTCTACCACTCGACCGCCTGCGGCGGCGCGATCGGCTGCAACGACGACTCGTGCTCGCTCGGCTCGTCGATCTCGATCGCCGCGACCGCGGGCACGACGTACTACGTCGTCATCGACGGCTACAACGGTGCCTCGGGCACGTACACGCTGAACGTGACCGGGTACTGACGCGGCCCCAGCTCAAGGCCTGTGCGGTCGGGGCCGCGTGTGCACGTCGATGCGCACGAGCTCCGGCCGCGCCGCGCCCGAACGGGTGACCGCGAAGCGCACCTCGACGCGCTGTCCGGGCCGGAGATCGCTCACCTCGCCCGGCATGCCGTCGATGGTCACGCGGGTCAGCGGCGTGATCTGCGCGGTGCGCGTGTCGCCCGCGCTCGTGCGGACCACGAGGCTCGAGCGTGCGGTGTCGACCTGCTCGATCGTCCCTGCGGCGACGTCCTGCGGGGGGCGGTCCTGCGCGGACCCATCCTGCGCGGCCCCGCCCTGGGCGACCGTCGAGCTCGCGATCAGGGTGACCGCGACGAGGAACGAGCGACGCTTCATTCGCTCCGGATCTGCCATGCCGCCGAGCCGGCGGCCATGCGCGCCCGCCCGCGTCGGCCGTCAGCTGATCGCGAGCAGCTCGCGCGCGCGCGCGCCGGGCGTCACGCCGAGCGCCTCGAGCTCGGACGCCAGCGGCTCGGGAGGCGGCGGGCCGTCGGGCATCGCGCCGAGCATCTTCGACTCGATCGTCCCGAGCGCGACCGGCAGGTAGCGCGCGGTGCGACCGCGCGCGTCGGCGTCGAGCGAGGGCCACAGCTCGTGCAGGAACGCCCAGCCGTAGCGCCCGTGGAGGATCTCGTCGGCGGCGAGCTGCTCCTCGACGCGGCGGATCGCGGGCTCGGTCGTCAGCTCGCGCTCCTCGGCCAGGAGCGTCGCGGCGATCGTCTCGCTCAGGCAGCACGCGAACGTCACGTTGCGCAGCACGCGCTCTCGCGGCGTGCAGCCCGGATGCTCGGGCAGGGGCTCGGTCGCGAGCTCGGCGTCGATCCGCGGCTCGCCCCGCAGCAACCGAACGACGTCGCTGCAGAGCGACGCGTGACGCAGCTCGTCCATCGACATGCGGAGCGCGACGGTCTTCCACTCGACGTCGACCTCGGCCTCGATCAGCTGCGGCACCAGGCGCGAGAACACCGCCGCGCTCTGGTGCTCGTGCAGCATCCGCTCGAGCCACGCGCGCCGCGCGATCACGATGGCGCGATCCGAGTAGCTGCCCTCGAGGCATGCGTCCGCGGCGATCTCGGGCTCGAGGTCGCCGCGCCGCAGCGCGCTCCGCAGCAGGCGCCGGTGCTCGCTCGCGATCGGCGAGCTGCCGACCGCGACCCTCAGCGTGCCTCGTGACATCGCGCGATCATGCCACGCGCGCGTCAGGCCATCGCCGGCGGCACGAAGGGACCGGGCACCAGGACGATGCACCCGTCGCTCGACTCGTCCCACCAGAAGCCGGCGGCCTCGCAGCAGCTCTGGTCGGACGGCGGGTCGCTGAAGTCGAACGACGGGCAGCCGGCGTCGGCGAGGGCGTGAGCGTCGACCGGCACCGCTGCGTCGGCGGACCGCGTGCCCGCGTCGGCGACCTCGCCGGGAGGCGTGTGGGACGCCGCGCAGCCGGACGCGATCGCGCCCGCGAGCCCGAGCGTGACGACGCGAGCGGCGCGCATCGCGCGCGCTCGTGCGGCGAGGCGCTCCTCAGACATGCGCCACCGGCGGAACGAAGGGCCCCGGCACCGCGAGGTAGCAGGCCATCTCGGACTCCTCCCAGAACCCACCTTCCGCCTCGCAGCACGGCTTCGTCGTCGGCGGGAACACCGGCGGACAGACCAGCCCGGCATCGGCGATCGCGGCGTCGGGCTGCGAGCTCGCGTCCGCCGGCACGTGCGCATCGCTCGCGACGTGCGCATCGCTCGCGACGTGCGCGTCCGCCGCGACGTGCGCATCGGTCGGTGCGGCGGCGTCGGCGAGCTCACCCGCGTCGCTGCCGATGCGACCGGAGTCGACTGGGCTCGGCCCGGAGTCACCCGGCGTGGTGGAGACCGCGCACGCCGGCAGCGCCGACATCGCGAGACCGAGCGTCACGACCCGCGCGGCGCGGAGCGCGCGAGACCGCGCGAGAGCTCGAGCATTCGTCATCTTGTTCCTTCGACTGTGCCGAAACGTGACGCGCACGTCGACCCCAGACCCACTCAGCACGTCCCGCGCCAGTCGCCGCAGCGCCGCTCGGCGACGCACGACCCGAGGGCGACGTGCTGCGCGCGAGGCGCTCGATCGGGCGTAGGATCGCCGTGTGACCCGCGCTCGCGTCCCGACCTGCAGCGCGCTCGCGATCATCGCGCTCGGCTCGTGCGCCGAGCCCGCGCCGGCTCGGTGCGAGCGCGATGTCGACTGTCCGGTGGATCTCGCGTGCGGCGGCGACGGCACCTGCGGCTCGTCGCCCGTGACGCGCGTGTTCGCGATCGCGACGCTGGGGATCCCCGGCACCGACGGGACGCGCGCGCGCGGGTTCGATCTCGACGGCGTCACGTCACCGGGCAGCGGAACGAGCTGCGTCGATCGCGCACACGACTACGTGTCGTGGGCCGATCCGTCGGTGAGTGGCATCGACGACGCGATGGCGGCGCTCGTGCCGACGCTCGCGATGTTCTTCGCCTGTCCCGAGGGCCTCGACCCGGAGGCGTGCGTGGCGTCGTCGTGCACCGCGTCGATCACGCGCGGCTCGACGCTGCTCGCCATCGAGCTCCGCGACGTCGACTCGTGGCGCGACGACGGGGACGTCGAGGTCGTCGTCCACCGCGCGCGCGTGCCCCGCTGCCCCGATGGCGAGATCTGCGCGCCCGCGCTGGACGGCGAGCGGCTCGCGGCGGATCAGCGCTTCGTGCTCGAGCCACTGGCGAGCGCGTCGGGATCGATCGACGACGGCGCGCTGCGCGTCGCGATCGAGGGCCCGGTCCCGCTCTCCATCGACGGCGGCGACGTCGTGTTCGAGCTGGTGCTGCGCGACACGCTGCTCGAAGCCGGGATCGACGCGACCGGGCTCCATGACGCGGTGCTCGGCGGCGGGTTCGACCTCATGAGCCCGCATACGTGTGGAATCTCCGGGTTGTGCTCACCGTCACCGTCACCGCTCGAGCAGCTCGCCGATCTCGATCCCGATCCCGCCGATCCCGCGTCGTGTCGGCGGCTCTCGATCAGCCTGACGTTCTCGGCGATCCCCGCGCTCGTCCCGTGAAGCCCATGCGCGCGATCGGTGAGCCAACGCACGGATCAGAGGATGCGCGCGCGCCGCGCATGCGAGCTTCGGCGCGATGCGAACGTCTTCTCTCGCGCTCGTCGCCTCTGCGCTGCTGGCGCTCGGCTGCTCCACCGAAGATCCCGGCCCCGGCGCGACCGTGCTCGCGGAGGGCCGCTGGGTCGGCGAGCTCGAGTCGGGCTACCTGCACTCGGGCTCGTCGATGATCGTCATCGAGATCGAGCGCGCGCGCGTCGGCGAGCCGGTCGTCGGCCACGTGGTGTTCGGAGCAGGCGAAGCGCCGAGCCTGCCGCCGACCGATCCCGAGGTGGGCTGGCCGCCGGGCATCGATCCGCAGATCGGCGCGGTCCCGGTGGCCGATGGCTTCGTCTACGAGTCGACCGGCGGGACGCGCACCGGCGATCAGGTGCGGATCGAGCTCGCTGCGACGGAGCTCTGGGCGCCGTGGTGCGAGATCCAGACGCCGTTCCAGATCACCACCGGCAGCGACGAGGCGCAGTGCCTGCCGAACCGGCCGTGGACCGCGACGCCGTTCGACTGCCACCTCGACGCCGACGACACGAGCCCGGAGCTGCCGGTCGACTGCCTCAAGCTCGCGCTCTGCCGCCGCACCCGCGTCTGCGCGTGCACGACCGCGGGCTGCAACGCGTCGCCGAACGGGCTGACGATGTACGTCGATCTGCTCGTCACCGACGACAGCGCCGTCGGCTCGATCGTGTGGGCGAGCCCGGGAGGAACCGGCGGCGCGAACGGCACCGCGCGCGTTCGACTGACGCGCGCGGAGTGAGCGCGAGCCGCGGGCTGCTCTTCCGAGCGAGCCCGCGGCCGCCTCGATCACGGCCGGTCGAACGTGCCCACGCAGGAGCCGGCGACCTCGCCCGAGAGCGCGCTGAGCTGCGAGCCGTACTCGTGGTGAAAGTACCACCGGTTGCGCGACGGCGAGAACGTGATCGAGCACATGTCACCGAGGTCGGTGAAGTTGCTGATCGCGACCGGCGCGGTGGTCGTCACGGTCATGCCGGTCGGCGGGATCGCCAGGCGCGAGATGCGCGTGCTGCTCTCGACGTAGGCCGCGTAGTGCACCTCGCCGAACACCTCGGCGACGCCCCACCACGCCCAGTTCTCGCAACTCCGGTGGGTGGGGTTCTGGGTGTTGCCGAGCCGAGTGACGATCCCCGTCGGCAGCTCGATGTGCCACCACTGGAGCTGCCCCGTCGCGGGCACGCCGATCAGCGCCTCGCCGTAGCCGGCGAAGACGCCCGTGCCGTAGACCACGGGGATCGACATCGAGAGCGGGATTCGCCCAGCGGTCGTCGCGCCGGTCGCGCCGTCGAGCAGCGCGAGCTGCGTGATGGTCGCCGTTCCGTTCGGCTCGGCGCCGGCGGCGGTGAGGAGGACGTAGACGTCCTCCGTCTCGAGATCACCGATCATCCCGTTGTGGACGACCCCGGTCGACGCGAGCCCCGTCAGATCGCCCGCCGCCGCGCGAACCGTCGCCGTGTCGCCGGTGACGAAGAGGTGCGTCGGCGAGACCGCGATGCCGCCGCGGTCGTCGCCGCTCGGCCCGCCATGCTCGATCGTGCGGCAGTCCGTGGTCCCGAACGACGTCATGCGGAACGACGTGGCGATCACGCAGAGCCCCGTGTCGCACGCCTCGCCGGCGGCGCACGCCATCCCGCAGGTCCCGCAGTTGCTCGCGTCGCGCTGCAGGTTGCGGCAGGACGCGCCGCACATCGTCAGCCCCGCCGCGCACGTACAGAGGCCGGCCGTGCACACGCCGCCCGTGCCGCACTCGATCCCGCAGCCACCGCAGTTGCGCACGTCGGTCAGCTGGTCGCTGCATCCCATGCCGCAGTCGACGAGCCCGGTCGCGCACTCGCAGAGACCGGCGACGCACGCCTCGCCGCTGCCGCAGCCGCGCGCGCACATCCCGCAGTTGAAGCGGTCGGTCATGGTGTCGACGCAGCGACCGGTGCATGCGGTCAGGCCGGTGCCGCACGTCGAGCACGCCGAGTCCTCGCAGACGCCGTCCGCGCCGCAGCTGATGCGGCACGAGCCGCAGTTCAGCGGATCGGTCGACACGTCGGTGCACGCGCCGCCGCAGTTGAGCTGACCCGACGGGCACGAGCAGCGTCCCTCCGCGCACACCGCGCCGCCGGCACAGCGCGTGTTGCAGCGCCCGCAATTCATCGGGTCCGTCTGCAGCTCCGCGCAGAACTGCATCGGCGTTCCGTCTTCTGCTCGGCTCGTGCAGAGCCCGTTCGGCGCGTCGCAGATCAAGACGCACTCGCCGGCGCGGCACATGTCGCCGTCCTTGCAGACGTTGTCGCAGGCGCCGCAGTGCAGCGGATCCTCCGACGGATCGAGACAGACCCCGTTGCACGCGAGCATCGGCGCCTCGCAGTCACAGCGCCCGACCGCGCACGTCACGCCCGACGGGCAGACGTTGCCGCAGCTACCGCAGTTGAGGCTGTCGCCCGAGACGCGCGTGCACGTCCCGGAGCAGTCGATCTCCCCTGCCTCGCAGGCGGGGCGCGCGTCGGGCGAGGCGTCGACCTCGATGATGATCGGCGCGTCGATCCCCGGGCCCCCGTCGACGGGATTGCTGTCTCGCGTCGTGCATCCCGCGAACGAGCCGAGCGCCGCCACGGCGAGCGCGAGCAGGACGAGCCAAGTCAGACGGTTCCGCATCGAAGCACTTCCTCTTCCGGTCATTCGGGACACGTCCCGTCGGTGCAGGCACCATCGAGATCACACGGCGTGCCGCCCGCTCCGCAGGCGCACGCGCCCGCCTCGCAGCGATCGGCCGAGACCGTGCACTGCGCGCCGCAGAAGCCGCAGTTCATCACGTCGCTGGTCACGTCGACGCAGCCCGCGACGCAGCAGGTGAGGCCCTCCGCGCACGGCCCCGAGGCCGCGTCGGTCGAGCAGTCGCACACGCCTTCGACGGTGCAGATGTCCGCGCGGTCGCGCGCATCGCCGAGGCTCGCGCACGCATCGCAGCACGCCGCGGCCTCGTCGGTGCGGCCGTTGCAGTCGTTGTCGACGCCGTCGCAGGCCTCGGGCGCACCGGGCAGCGCGCCGAACGCGGGGCGCACGTCGGCGCGCCCGTCGTCGCAGTCGCACCCGCTACGGATCGGGTCCTCTTCGGGACGGCACGCCTGCACGCCGTCGCGATCGTTGTCGCCGCACGACTGGTCTTCGCCGTCGCAGTCCTGATCGATGCGATCACCGCAGAGCTCGAACGCCGGCACGGTGGGCCGGCAGCAGACGCGCGTGCCCATGTTGCAGTAGGTGTCGGGGCACTCGGCGGGGCCCTCGCACGGGACGGGCGGGCCGGCGTCGACCGGCCCGGCGTCCATCGCCACGTGCCCTCCGGCATCACCTGCGGGCGCGTCCTCGCCGCAGCCGGCAGCGAGGACGAAGAGGAGCGTCGAGATTCCTGCGAGTCGATTGATCATATCGACCTTCAGCGGCGGCGGCGGAGGCCGAGCGCGATTCCGACGACTCCGAGCATCACCCAGCCCCACGAAGGCAGGGTGTCGCTCGGCGCGACGCGGCAGCCGCAGCCGTCGCGCGGCACCGGCGGCGGACCGCGGCCCGCATCGACCTCCGGCGTGGCGCCGGCGTCCATCGTCCCGTCCATTCCGGCGTCGGTCTCCTCGACGCCGGCGTCCTGGTCGGCCGGGCCTGCGTCCACCGGCAGCGGCGTGCTCACGCACTCCGCGAGCTCGCAGCGCTGACCGGTCGGGCACACGACGCCCTCGCAGCCGTCGTGGCAGATGCCGTCCTCGCAGTAGTCGCCTTCCTCGCAGATGACGATGTCGCAGCCGCGCGGCGTGCAGGTCCCGTCGGCGCCGCAGGCCTCGCTGCCTCCGCACGGAAGGCACGGGCACGTCGGGATGCAGATGCCGTCGCGGCAGGTCTGCGCCGCGTCGCACGTCACCGCCGCGCACGGATCCGTGCAGCTGCCCGAGATGCACGCCTGCCCGTGCGGGCACACGATCCCCTCGCACGCGCCGCGGCAGGTGCCGCCCTCGCAGCGCTCGTCGGCGGGGCACTCGACGCCGATGCACGACGTCTCCACGCACGTCATGTCGGTCGCGTCGCAGGTGTAGCCGTCGGCGCAGCCACCCTCGAAGCAGGGCGGCACGCAGGTGCCCTCGGTGCAGATGTCGAGGCCGGAGCAGAGGCTGTCGCCGTCGTCGATCGCACCGTCACAGTCGTTGTCGACGCCGTCGCAGCTCTCGGGGTTCGCGGTGCCGACCGGCTGACACTCGATCTCGCGACCGATGCACTGGGTGCGGCCCACGGCGCAGGGACCGACCGCGTCCGGGACCTCGCACGGCATGCCGGCATCGGGGCACACGACGCCGCCGCTCCGGACCGAGAACTGCCACACGCCCGGCAGCCCGATGTTCGAGGTCGTGCAGACGTCGAGCACGGCCATCGTGAACGAGCCCGGCATCTCGACGAAGTCGACGGTGTTGCCGGCGTCGAAGCCTGCCTGCGCCGGGGTGCCGCCGAAGCCGCCTTCACCGTCGCTGGCGTCGCCGGTCGTCCACTCGCAGCGGTTGTATCGGAACTCGACGTCGAAATCGCCCGAGCCGCAGTCGAGCGTGTTCGTGATCACCAGCTGGAAGTCCATCCGGAGATCGTTGTGCGACGAGAAGTAGCCGACGTTGTGCCAGGTGACGATCAGCCGGCCCGGCTCGAGGTGCCAGTAGACGAGGTTCTCGCTGGGGTCGGCGAGGCCGGTGCGGCTGCGCGTGTCCACGTCCGCCCAGTACGGCGCGATCATCGGCTGCGCCGCGATCGGAAAACGAATCGGCGTGAAGTTGTAGACCGGCGCGTTGAACGTGATGTTGCCGTTGTTGTTCACGTAGAAGCGCGTGTACGGACCGCCGAAGAAGCGGAGCCCGTCGGGGAACGCGCTCGTGAGGTCGATGACCGGCGAGGAGCCGTCGTCGTTGCCGGCGAGGATGCCGGTGCCGTAGCCGGCAGGGCCCCCGAAGCCGCGCAGGAGCGGCGCTGCCTGCGCTGGTTCGGCAGCGAAGAGCGACACTGCGAGCACGATCCCAAGCGAAACGAGTCCCCGACGCATAACCACCTCTCGGAAGACAGTATCAGAGGGCCGCGAGCGCCCTGCGCGCGAGCTGCGCTCCATGGAGCATTGCGCGCAGATCATCTCGCCGGCCGAGCGAATGGAGCGCGAGTAGCACGATGTGCGCGGGTGCGCCTGTCGGCGCCGTGACGTCGCGCCCCCCGCTCGGGCATCACGCGCCGTCGGCCGGGCGCATCGTCACGTACGTCATGCAGACGTCGCCGGTCGCGCGCGCGATGCAGCCGGCGCGAACGGTCGACGTGTCGGCCACCGTCTCGCCGGAGTCGGTGGTCGGCAACATCGCCGGGCACCCGCACGTCGGATAGCTGGCCTGGCACGCCGGCTCGGCCGCGAGGTACGTGCTCTCCGCCGACGTGTGGATGCCGATCATGATCGAGCTGCCGCAGCAGTCGCTCTGGTGCAGACGGACGAGGCAGTCGTCGTCGGCGGTGCAGCTGCGATCGATCGTCGCGACGTAGTCGCAGGCGCGGGTGCCGCTGTCGGGCGCGCGGGCGTCACCGGCGCTCGCCGCGTCGTCGGATGTCTGCGCGTCGATCGGCGAGTCGGCGTCGACCGCGGCGCCACCATCGGGCGCGACCGGGGTGTCGCCGCACGCCGCGAGGAGAGCGAGCGCGAGCGGCGCGAAGAGAACAGAGCGAATCGAGAAAGTCATGATCGACAGCCTGACAGGTTCCGGCTCGCCACGCGGTGGCGCGCTCCGGGAGGCGAGCTTCCGATCGCACGGCGCGCCGAGCTTCCGTATGCTCGCGCGGTGCGGATGGGGATCGACTTCGGGACGACGCGCACCGTCGTCGCATCGGCGGAGGACGGGCGGCACCCGGTCGTCTCCTTCGAGATCGAGGGCGGATGGCGCGACTGGTTCCCGGGCGCCGTCACGCAGCGCGGCGACGCGATCTCGTACGGCTGGCGCGCCGCGGAGGAAGCGCCCGGCGCCGACGCCGTGATCCGCTCGCTCAAGCGCGCGGTCGCGTCGCGCGCGCCCGACGAGCGCGTCGACGAGCTCGCGCTCCGTCCGACCGCGATCGATCTGCTCACCGGATTCGTCACCGCGCTGATCGCGGAGCTCGAGGCGCCGGCCGGCGAGCGGATCGAGGCGATGATCGCGGTGCCGGCGAACGCGACCAGCCGCCAGCGATGGATGACGATCGAGGCCTTCCGCCGCGCCGGAGTGCGCGTCCTCGGCGTGCTCAACGAGCCGACCGCGGCCGGCATCGAGCTCGCGTATCGCCACCTCGGCCTCGAGAACAAGCGCAGCCCGAAGCGCTACGTCGTCGTCTACGATCTCGGCGGCGGCACCTTCGACGCGTCTGCGATCAGCCTCGCGGGGCGACGCTTCGAGCTGCTCGCGACCGAGGGCCTCTCGCGTCTCGGCGGGGACGACTTCGACGAGGTGATCGCCGCGCTCGCGGCGAAGGAGGCGGGCCTCGACCTCGAGGCGCTCGCGTCGCCGGCGCGCGCCGCGCTCTTCGACGCCGCCCGCGCCGCGAAGGAGGCGATGACGCCGCAGAGCAAGCACGTGCTGGTCGAGCTCGCCGCGGCGGTCCAGGGCGCGAGCCCGGTCGTGCTACCTGCGCAGCGCGTGCTCGCGGCGTGCGAGCCGCTGGTCGAGCGCACGCTCGAGCTCCTCGATCGTCTCTTCGCGCGGCTGCCCGAGCGCGGCGTCGATCCCGGCAACGCGCGCGAGCTCGGCGCGGTGTACGTCGTCGGCGGCGGCGCTGCGTTCGTCGGCGTCGCGCGCGCCCTGCGAGCTCGCTACGGAAAGAAGCTCCAGCTCGCGCCGATCCCTCACGCCGCGACCGCGATCGGCCTCGCGGTCGCCGCCGATCCCGCCGCCGGCATCTACGTGCAGGACGCGGTGACGCGGCACTTCGGCGTGTGGCGCGAGGGAGACGCGGGGCGCGTGAAGATCTTCGATCCGATCTTCACCAAGGAGACGCGCTCCGACGCCGGCGGCGAGCTCGTGGTGCGCCGCCGCTACCGCCCGCGCCACACCGTCGGCCACCTGCGCTTCCTCGAGTGCTCGGAGATCGACTCCGACGGAGGCCCGGCCGGCGACCTCACGCTCTGGTCGGAGATCTACTTCCCGTACGACGCATCGGAGCGCGAGCGGGACGCGCACGCCCTCGCGATCCGCGCGCGCGAGACGCCCGGCGACGAGATCGAGGAGACCTACCGCTACGGCGCGGGAGGCGCGATCACGATGCGCGTCGAGAACCTCACCCGCGGCTACGCCCGCACCTACGACCTCGGCGCGCTGGCCTGACCGAGCAGGGCCGCGCGCCAAGCGGCGGTCAAGGGCCTGTGCGTCCGGATCGCGCGCGCGGTCAACAGCGCGATGGGGCGCACGGGGACGGTGTTCGCGGACCGCTACCACGACCGCGTGCTCACGCCGCGGCAGGTGCGACATGCGATCGCCTACGTGATCTGCAACGCGCGCAAGCACGCGCTCGCGCCGCGCCCGCGTCGGTGGGTCGATCCGTGCTCGTCGGCCCCGCTGTTCGCCGGATGGTCATGCGAGATCGACGCTCCGCGCGGCGGGATCGCGAGAGTGGTCGCGGCTCCGCGTACGTGGTTGCTCCGCGTCGGGTGGAGGCGCGCCGGGGGCGCGATCGACCCCGCGCACCATCCCGGCCGCGCGCCCGCGTGACCGCGCCACGGAGGTCGCGTGACACCTCGCCGCGTCGCCGTCGGTGCGGTGTCGGTCGCGCGGTCGGTTCCCGCGTATGCTCGGGCGCATGTCCAGATCGCAGCGTGCTCCCGTGCTGTCGGCGCTCTGCGCGGTGGTCGCGCTCGCCGGGGTCATCGCGGCGCCGCGCACGGTGCGCGCGGGCGCGTGCGCGGCTCGCGGGATCTCGACCGCGCTCTTGACTCCGGCGGGGCGCGATCTGCCGGTGGGCGAGGGACTGCTGGTCGGTCATCACGCGGGGCGACCGCTGATGGCGGAGAGCGCAGCGGGGGTGAGCGGTGCGGTCGAGGTGACCGCGAGCCTCGAGCGTGGTGAGACGCGGATCGCGTTCGATGTCGAGCAGCTCGCGCCGGGGCTCGCGCGGATCGTTCCTCGCACGCGCCCGGCGCTCGGCGCGTGGACTCTCGTCTCGGGCGAGGAGCGCCACCCGATCCGCGTCGTCGCCACGCCGGCACCTGCGGCCCTGCGCGCGCCGACGGTGCGCGAGGTATGGCACCGCCAGTCGTCGCCAGCGATGGGAGGCATCGGCCGCGCCGGCATGCCGCGCGGGGGCGGCGGTGCGTCGACGTACGTCGGCGCCGAGCTCGAGCGCACGCCTCCCGACGGTGCGATCGCCGTGATCGGCTCGGTCGTGTTCCGGGGGCGCGGACTTCCGCGGATGTCCGCGGCGCTCGCGACGCGGAGCAGCTCGATCAACCTCTACGTGGCGACGGGCGGTCGCTGCGCGCCGCCGAGCATCGGAGAGCCCGTGCCCGCGAGCGCCGTCGTGCGCCTCCAGTGGGTCGATGCGTACGGGCGTCTCTCCGCGCCCTCGAACGACGTCATCGTCGTGTCACGCTGACATCCGCTGCTCCCGCAGGAGAATCGCATCCATGAGCCAACCGACGCATGACATCGACACATACGCAGGGGCGCTGTCGTGACCACGATCATCGCGATCTCGGGCTCGCTCCGGCGCGCCTCGTACAACTCGGCGCTGCTGCGTGCGGCGATCGAGGTCGCGCCCGGCGAGCTGCGGGTCGAGGCGGCGTCGGTCCGCGAGATCCCGCTCTACGACGGCGACGTCGAGGCCGAGCAGGGCATCCCGGCGGCGGTGGCGCAGCTGCAGGATCGCATCGCGTCGGCCGACGGACTGCTGCTCGTGACGCCCGAGTACAACAACTCGATCCCCGGCGTGATGAAGAACGCGATCGACTGGCTGAGCCGGCCCGCGAAGGAGATCCCGCGTGTGTTCGGCGGCAAGCCGGTCGCGCTGATGGGCGCGACGCCCGGCCAGGCAGGCACCGCGCTGGCGCATGCGGCGTGGCTGCCGGTGCTGCGGACGCTCGGCGTGCTCCCGTGGTTCGGCCCGCGCATGTACGTCTCGTCGGCGGCCAAGATGTTCGACGCCGAGGGCCAGCTCACCGACGAAGCGACGCGCGCGAGGCTCGCGACGTTCATGACCGGCTTCGCCGATTTCGTCGCGCTCCAGAAGCGATAGCAACGGCGTGAAGCAGCCTCGCGGATCGCAACCCGTCCCGCCGGCTCGATCGCACGCGCGAGGCCGCCATCGGTCGGTCGAGCTCAGCGCGTCGCGCGGAGCGTCGCGCTCTCGACCACGCGCTCGAGCTCCGCGCCCTCGGGCCCGCCGGCGGTGATGGTCACGCTCAGCGTGGAGTCGGGCCGGCGCGACAGGAGGAAACGCGCCGAGACGGGGCCGAGCGTGGGGTGCGACGCCGTGAGGCGGTGCTCGTCGGGGCCGCGGCGCTCGTCGACCTGCACCGTGTACCCCGCTGCTTCGAGCTCGCGCCGCGTGCCGACGGGCAGCCCGTCGAGGAGCTCGCGAACGTCGCCAGGCTCGTGCGCCGTGGTACGCACCACGAGGACCCGCAGCACGCGAGCGCCGTCCGGGCTCGCCCAGGTCCAACCTCCGAGCTCTCCGCCGCGCGCCGCGATCGCGGCCGCGCGGGCGTCTCGTGCGGAGTCTTCGAAGGGCACGAGGCCCACGGGCGCGAGCAGCTCGAGACCGAGCGCCGCCTGGGTCCACCAGATGGCGCCGCGTTCCACGCTCGCCATCGGTGCTCGCTCGGCGGGCTCGAGCGGCAGGAACGCCGCGGACGGGCCGCCCGCGCTGGCGCGGCCGATCACGAACGAGAGACCCAGCGCGCCCGCGAGCGCGAGCGCGACGATGCACGCGCTCGCGATCGCACCGAGGAGAGGGCGGCGGCTCCACGCGATCCCAGCGAGGCCAGAGCCGCCGATCAGCGGCACCGCGAAGCAGCCGACGATCTGGCCCGCGGACTCGGCGGCTGCTTCGCCGAGCCCGAGCACCGACCAGAGCGTGATCCCGAACGCGAGCCCGATCGCGACCAGCGCGGTGAGACACCCGCCTCCGACTCCACGCGCCCACGGCGGCAACCCCGCGCTCGATCCTGGCCGCAGGCGGGCCTCGAGCGCGCCGACTTCATCCGTCATCGCGCGACGGTGCCAGATGGCTCGCTCTCGACGCAACTCGCGCGCGATGCTCGAGGAGCTCCTCGCGCGCGGCGTGCTGATGCGCGCGTCGCGTCGGACCGTGCGACTGCGGACACTCGCGCGAGGACGCTCGTAGCGTGGCGTTGCCCGGGGTGTCGCGCGCCGCTATCTAGCGGAAGTGTCGGGGGGATCAGTAGACGCCGCGAGCGCCGCGCGCGATCGATCGGACATCGATGCGCTCGTCGACGCGATCCGCTCCCGCCGCGACCGCATCATCGACTGCTTCCTGCAGAGAGCGCGCGAGCGCATCGGGCTCGAGGACCTGAGCCAGCAGGAGCTCCGCGATCGAATGCCGCTGATCCTCGACGGGCTCGCGGACCTGCTGACGCCGAGCGCGCTCGCCGAGAGCGCCGATCTCGAGCCCCACACCGCGGACCGGCTGGAGCGTGGGTTCGAGCTGACGCTCATCCTGCGTGAGTACGAGATCCTCCGCGAGTGCGTCGTCGACGCGTGGCAGGAGGCGCTCGGCGGGGCGTCGCTCCCCGCGGGCGCCGTCCGGCGGCTCGGGAACGCATTCGCCGTGGTCACCGGCTACGCGGCGCGCCGCCACCACGAGGAGGAGGAGCGACATCTCCGCGCGCTCGAGGTGTTCGTGAGCGCGAGCGCGACGTTCGCCGACGATGTCGACACGTCTCTGGCGCGCCTCGGCGAGCGCACGCTCGATGCCATCGGCAGCGCGGCGTCGATCGCGTTTCACGTCGGAGGCGATGTCGCGCGCGAGGTCGCGACGCGCGCCGATCGCGACGGCTCCGCCGAGAGCGACCCCGCGCTCGCGGCCCGTGCGCGCCGCGAGCGCTCGGTCGTCGAGGAGCGC
>JALYRN010000593.1 GCA_030855295.1 Myxococcota bacterium
GGCGCGAGGCGTCGACACCACGCTGCACCAGCGCGGCGCGCACTGCCGCGGCGCGCCCGGCGGCGAGCGACCACGCGTCGGCGTCGTCGTCGGACGCGTGCCCGCCGATCTCGACCTCGGTGATGTACGGGTTGCCGTTCAGCGTGGCGGCGACCGCGTCGACGATCGGCGTCGATGCAGCGCGGATTTCGGAGGAGCCGCGCGCGAAGTAGATCTTGTCGAGGATCGCGATGCTGTTCTCTTCGACGATGACGTGGCCGCGATCGGGGCAGCCATCCTCGTCCTCGATCCCGTTGTAGGTCTCGGGATCGTTCGGGCACTGATCGCGCGCGTCGGCGAGGCGATCGCTGTCGTTGTCGGGATCCGGGCAGCCGTCGCTGTCCTGGAAGCCGTCGCGATCCTCGGGCTCGCTCGGGCAGAGATCGTCGGCGTCGGGGATCCCGTCGCCGTCTCCTTCGCCGCGCGAGCGCTCGGCGACGACGGTGCCGCTCACGGTCGGCGCCACCATGTGACCGGTCGCGTCGGGGCGGGAGACGAACTCGGGGGTGCGCAGGTCGATCGCGTACGAGATCGGCGCGGCGGTCGCGAGCGAGAGCTCGACGGCATTCCAGTCCTCGGGCGACGAGTTGTGCACCAGCGCCCAGACCTGGAAGAGCGCCTCGCCCTCGCCGCGCTCTTCCGGGAGCACGACGCGGTACGCGGCGCGCCACGCGGGCGTCGGGATCGCGTACGTCAGCACGAGGTCGCGGGTGCGCCGATCCGGAAGCCGGAGATCGAGCACGACGGTGGCGTCGTCGCTCTCGCCCGGGAGGCGCTGCGGCACCGACGCCGACACCACGGTCTGCCCGCCGTCGGCGTCGAGCACCGTCAGCGTCGACAGCACGTCGTCGACCTCGTGCGCGCCGAAGCGCAGCGGCAGCGACTGCTCCTCGACGCGCCCGCTGCGCTCGAAGTACCCGAGCCCGTTCTCGTAGAGCACGACCCGCCGCAGGGCCATCTGCGAGGAAGGCCCCGCGCTCGCTCCGCACCCCGCGGCCGCCATCGTCACCGCAAGGCCCAGCCCGATCGATGCGCGCAGCTTCATCGCGCGAGCATACGCCGGTCCGGAACCGCGGCTCCCTCAGGGGGCAAAGGTCCTGGCGCTCCACGGAGCAGCGCCGGAGACGGACGGACCGCTCTCCATCGCGCGCCGTGCCGATGAAGCGACGGTGGTTTCTCGAAGGCGATCTGAAACCGCTAAGGAACGCAGGAAGGCAGCAAAAGCCCTCCTAATTTCCTGCATTCCTTAGCGGTCTCGTGCGATTCAGCGACAGGCTCTCAGTCGGTGCCGGTCTTCGCCGGCGGTTCGCTCTGCCGGTCGGGCTCGGCCTCGGCGTCGGGATCGGAGCCGGCAGGCGGGCCCTCTCCGCCGGTGGTGGGCGCCGGCGCGGAGCGCGCGACGCGGAGTGTGAGCAGGCCGAGCACCAGCACGGCCGCGATCAGGACGCCCCACATCACGACGGTCTCGCCGCCGGCGCGCTCGAACATGCTCGGCGCGCGGTAGCGCGGGTTCGCGACGATCGGCCCGAGCTCGGCGGTCGCCGACTCGACCGAGAGCACGAGCGCGCGGGCCCGCGAGATCTCGTAGTCGGGCGCGTCGGCCTCGGGCGCGCCGGCGAGCAGGCGATACGTGCCCGCGGGCGCGGTGACGTAGAGATCGCGCGAGGCCACATGCGCGATCGCCCCGCGGATCTCGAGCGGGGCCTCGTCGCCGTCTCGCACCGCGAGCACGAGCGACTCGCTGCGCGCGCCGGAGAGCTCGATCCGCAGCGGCGAAGCGTCACCGGGGCGCCGCGAGAGCCATGCGCTGCCGAGCTCGATCTCGCTGTCGTTCGGATCGCGACCGACGATGCGCACCTCGCGATCGACGAGCTCGGAGGCGACGTCGAGCTCGATGGCGCGCGGCGCGGCGCGAGCCACCGGGAGCCGCAGGCGATAGCGGCTCCACTCCGCGTCCTGGTCGCTCGGCTGGTCGCTCGCCTCGTCGCCGGGCGCCGGCTCGACGACGAGCGGGATCTCGATCGTGACCTCCTCCTCGGAGAGGACGTACGGCCACTGGCGCGCGTCGTCCGACGCGATGCGCACGTCGCGCAGATCCTCGGCCGCCGCGGCGAGCGCATCGGCGCCGAGCGTCACGCGCGAGAGCCCCTCGCGCGCGTCGGGCACCTCGAGCGACGCGACGCTCGCGAAGCGCTCGAGCTCCACCGGCGCGCCGGCCCGCATCGCGAACGAGAGCGCGGGGCGCGGATCGAAGTCGGGATCGTCCTCGATCGGACCGAGCTCCGCTTCGCCCGCGAGGCGTCGCTCGAGCAGCTCCTCGCCCAATGCCGTCCCGAAGAGCGCCTGCAGGTCGTAGCGCGGCGCCTGCACGCGACCGCCGCCGAAGCGCAGCCGCGCCGCGCTGCGGCCCTCGAAGATCAGCGACGGCTGCCGCACGATCGCGGCGACCGCGAGATCCTCGAGCGGCGGGCTGTCCCCGTCCTCGATCGCGATCTCCAGGCGCGTGCCGGTCGCGGGGGAGACGTCGATCTCGAGCGCCTCCGCGCCGGGAACGCCCTCGACGCGCAGCACCGTGCCGGCACCGAGGCGCCGCGTGCCGGTCACCGGATCGATCGCGCGCACCTCGACCCGACGCACGAAGCTCGCGGTCGAGGTGGCGATCGCGATGCGCTCGGGCGCGACGCCGGGCGGTCGATCGATCACCAGGATCGTCCGCCCCGCCTCGCGCCGCTGCGAGGTGATCGCGATCGGGATCGCGACGGTGCCGGGGCGCGCGTCGGCGCGCTCGGTGACGAACGTGAAGGTCGGCTCGAGGTAGCCGTCTTGTCCCTCGATCTCGACGCGGATGCGCGCGCCGAGGGCGTCCGGCAGCGCGATCTGCAGCCGCTCGCGCAGCGGAGCGCCCATCCGGTAGAACGAGCCGGTCGCGATCTCGCGCTCCTCGCCGCCCTCGCCCACGGCGAACACGCGCACCGCATGGACGAAGCGCGGGCGCGCGCTGTCGACGCGCAGCACCCACCGGGCGTCGAGCGGCGGCGTCCCCGGTGTGCCGACGACGAAGCGCTCGCGGTAGTGATCCACTCCGGCGATGCGCGCGCGCTCGCGCGAGGCCTCGATCGGGAGCGCTCTCGTGATCGGCGACGGATCGACCTGCGGCATCGGACGGTCGCCGCGATCGACGAGGTAGGGGACCTCCTGGTCCTCGGCATCGAACACCCGCACGTCCGACAGATCGGGGCGCGCCCGGACGAGCACCTCCGCCGGGAGCGGCAGTCGTACCAGCCCCTCGGCCGAGGCCTCGATCGGCGCCCGGCGCGGAAACAGATGCGCGAGATCGGGCGCGTCCTGTGCGCCCGCGTCACTCGCGATCACGAGGGGCGAGAGCGCGAGCAGCGACGCGAGCAGCAGCGATCCGAGCGAGCGAGCTCTCATGCGACCTCCCTAGCGCGCTTGCCGAAGACGAAGCGCTGATATGCGATCGACACCAGGATCAGCGTGAGCGCGAGACCGACCAGCGCGCCGACGCGATAGAGATCGCGCAGGTGGCCGAGGTCGTAGAGGAACACCTTGGCCGCGGTCACCAGGATCAGCCCGAGGCTGGTCACGCGCATCGCAGTGCTGTCGCGCCACATGCCGAGCGCGAGCAGGCCGAGCGCGTACACGGCCCACGCGATCGAGATCGCGAGGTCGCGCGCCGGCATCCGCTCCAGCGGGATGGTCAGCTCGGGCCCGGTCGCGAACCAGTCGAAGATCGTCAGGTTCACCCAGGCGAACACGACGACGAGGAACGCGGAGAAGAGCAGCGACGCGAGGTACGGCTGCTGCAACTCGACGACGCGCTCCCACGCGCGCCGCCGCGCGACCTCGACGTCGGCCAGGAGGCGGCTGCCCACCAGCATCGAGAGCGCCGGCACGAGGTACGTGTACGTCAGCCAGTTGAAGATCCGCAGCTCGCTGCGCGGGTAGTACTGCAGCACGTACGGGTTCGCGATCAGCCGCAGCGAGACCGCGCCGAAGAGCCCGAGCGCGAGGTACTTGAGCCCCGGATGATCGAGACGGCGATCGAGCGCGAGCAGCGCGGCGCCCTCGAGCGCCCAGCCGATCGTCCACCACTCGCGATCGAGCTGCAGCGGGATCGCGAGCGTCACGAAGCCCGCCGTCACCGCGGCGAGCCAGACCAGCGCGACGCGCTTCACGGCAGGATCGATCGCGCTGCGCCGGCTCGCGAGCGTCGCGAACCCGAGCGACACGAGCGCGAGGATCAGCGGCAGCGCCCCGACGTAGCGCGCGCCGAGGGTCTCGAGCCAGAGGTGCCGCAGCGTCAGGAACGAGAGCGGCGCGGCGAGCGCGGACGCGCGCCATCCCCACGAGGTGCTCGCGAGGCGCGGCACCAGCGCGGGCCACGCGGTGAAGACCAGCGTGATCGCGCCGACCATCGCGAGCCGCAGCGCGTCGGTCGTCGCATCGCCCGGCTCGAACGCGAACCGCGGCAGCGCGATCGCGGTCACCACGATCGCCGCGACCGCGAGGCCGGGGCCTCCCTCGCGCGACGCCGCGAAGAGCGCGAGCAGACCGAGCAGCGCGATCGCCCCGATGCCGGCGATCGGCGGCACGCCGGGAGCGACGGTCACGATCAGCGCGCCGAGGAGCGCGGCG
>JALYRN010000061.1 GCA_030855295.1 Myxococcota bacterium
CACGCGAAGGTGCCGCGCCGTGGCGAGGTGTCGGTCTCGATCCGCGCGGCCGAGGCGACGCTCGGATACCGGCGGCGCGCGAGGCTGGCGTGGAAGCGCACCGGGCAGGGCGTGGTGCTGGGATTCCGGGCGCGGCGGCGCGAGCTGATCGTCGACGTGGATCGATGCGTGGTGCTGCGACCGGAGCTCGACGCGGCGCTCGAGCTGCTCCGCGCGCGCGTCGCCTCGCACCTGCCGGGCAGCGGCGAGGCGCAGCTCGCGATCGGGCAGGGCGGGCGCGCGGTGATCGTGCTCGACACCGAGGACGCGCCGCCGCGGGCGCTCTACGAGGTGCTCGAGGCGCTCGTCGCGGAGGGCGCGATCGCGGGGGCGAGCGTGCGCGCCGGCGGCGCGAGCGTGGCGAGCCGCATCGGCGATCCGCGCGAGGTCGGGCAGGACGTCGAGGGGCGGCGGATCATCGGCGAGAGCGGCGGGTTCAGCCAGGCGCACGCCGAGATCAACGCGGCGCTCGGGGTGCGCGCGATCGCGCTCGCGGAGCCGGAGGGCGCGCGGATCCTCGAGCTCTACGCGGGGCACGGCAACCTGACGCTCGGGCTCGCGGCGCGCGCGAGCTCCGTGCGGGCGGTGGAGATCGCGAGCGGCGCGACCGACGCGCTGCGGGCGAACCTCGAGGCGCACGGCCTCGCGGATCGCGCCGAGGTGATCACCGGCGATGCGGCCAGCGCGCTCGGCGGGAAGAAGAGCGCGTGGGACGTGGTGCTGCTCGATCCGCCGCGCACCGGCGCCAAGGACGCGATGGACGCGATCGCGCGCACGCGCGCCGAGCGCATCGTGTACGTCTCGTGCGATCCGGCGACGCTCGGCCGCGACCTCGGGACGCTCGGCGCCGCGGGGTACGAGCTCGACGCCGCCGAGGCGTTCGACATGTTCCCGCAGACCGCGCACGTCGAGACGGTCGCCCGCATGCGCCGCGGCGAGCGCTGATCGGTTGCTCCCGCTCGCGCCGGGACCATCCTCGATCGAGATGGTCCTGCCGTTCGCTGCGATGCAGAAGGTGAAGCTCACGTGCCCGCACTGCGGCGCGGAGGACTCTCGCCTCGCCGCCGCGATCAAGAAGGGCATGGAGGCGCGCTGCCCGGCGTGCGGCCGCACGTACGTCGTCGAGCACGTCGACCGCGTGATCGGCACCGCGACCGGCCGCACGAAGTGAGGAGCGGGCGCTCCGGAATTGCTGCTGAGGAGGGCAGGAAGGCAGGAGGGGCGATCAGGCCGGGGCGAGGCGGGTCAGGAGCTCGATCGTCGTCGTGACGTCTTCGCCGCGCGCGACCAGCAGGATCGCGTGGCCGCCGCGCACCACCGAGTCGCCGCGCGGGGCGACCACGCTGCCGTCCGCCGACGCGATGCCCGCGATCACCGCGCCGCGCGGGAACTCGTCGGAGGTGCCGATGTCGCGCACGCTGCGGCCCGACACCTCCGCGCCCTCCGGGACCACGATCTCGAACGCGATCGACGCGCCGGTGCCGAGCACCATCGAGTGCCGCACCCGCGGGTGCTCGATCGCGACCGAGAGCGCGCCGACCATCGTCTCGATCTCGCCGAAGACCTGGTCGATCCCGGCCCGCGCGTAGATCGGCCGGTAGCTCGGATCGCGCAGCCGCACGAGGATCCGCTTCGAGCCGAGGGAGCGCGCGATCGCCGCGACCGCGAGGTTGTCGGCGTCCCGGCGCAGCATCGCGGCGACGATGTCCGCGCGGCCGACATCGGCCTCCGAGAGCACCCGCGGCTCGGTTCCGTCGCCGACGATCGTCGCGAGCCCGTGCTCGGTGAAGCCCCGCGTCGCGATCGCGGGATCGCGATCGACGAGGGTCACCGCGTGTCCGGCGCGCCCCAGGCTGCCGGCGAGGTTGGTTCCGGCGAGGCCGCCGCCCACGATCACCACTCTCATCGCTCGTGCTCCTCGCGCTCTCGGAGTTGCAGCAGGCTCCGATCGATCTCTGCGATCTGGCTCTCGACGACGTCGGCCTCGAGCACGCCACGTCGTCCCGCCTCGACCAGCGCGCCGCGCTGCGCGTCGAGCACGGCGCTCTCGACCAGCGCGTCGTCCCCCTCGATCTCCGAGGTGCGGAGGATCTGCTCGGCGTCGATCGCCTCGCGCTGCAGCCGCGCCTTCTTCTCGGCGTGCGCGCGTCGCGAGAGCAGCCCGGACTCGTGCATCGCGTCGATCTCGAGCTGCCCCCGGCGCGACGCGATCAGCCGCGCACGCGCGGTCTCGACCCGCGGATCCGCGCCGCGCTGGGTGACCCCGAGCCAGCGGAGCACCTGCGAGAAGGGCAGCGCCTGCGTCAGCAGCGTGACGAACGTGACGCCGAACACGATCGCGATCAGGCGCGACCGGAACGGCACCGTCGGCGGAAGCGCCAGCACGGCCGCCATCGAGAGCGCGCCCTTGATGTTCCCCACCACCATCACGTGCTGCCAGCGGAGCGGGATGCGCTCTCGCAGGCCGACGCGCAGCGCGCCGAAGCCGCCGTAGACCGCGAGCGCGCGGCCCAGGTGGAGCGCCGCGAGCGCGAGCAGGATCGCGGGCGCCTCGGCGTAGAGCGACGATGCGTCGATCTGCATGCCGACCAGCAGGAACACGAACACGTTCAGCGCGAACCCGATCGTCTCCCAGAAGCTCTGCAGCGCGAGCACGCGCGAGGGCGGCAGCGAGCGCCGCGCCGCGCGGCCGAGCACCAACCCGACGATCACGACCGCGATCACCGGCGAGGCGTGCACGCCCTCGGCGCCCAGCGAGGCGCCGAAGACGACGACGATCGAGACGAGCACCGCCGTCAGGTGATCGGGCGTCGCGCGAAGGACCGCGGCGCCGAGCGCGCCGAACACCGCGCCGACGATCGCGCCCCCGAAGATCGCGATGACGAGCGAGCGCGTGACCGACAGCACGCCGGCGTCGGCGCCCGCGGCGATCGCAGCCGTGGTCGTGACCAGCACCAGCGCGGTGCCGTCGTTGAAGAGGCTCTCGCCCTCCATGATCGCCGCGAGGCGCTGGGGCACGCGCACCGCGCGGAACGCGAGCAGCACGCTGACGGTGTCGGTGATCGCGAGCAGCGCACCGAGCACCAGCGCGACCGTGAACGGCAGCTCGAGCGCCCAGGTCGCGACCGCCGCGGTGCCCAGCAGCGAGGCGGCCACGCCGGGGATCGCGAGCGTGAGGATCGAGCTGCGCGCCTCGCGGAGATGATCGAGGTTCGCGAAGAGCGCGCCCTCGAACACGAGCACCGGCAGCACGCCGACCAGGATCAGCTCGGCGTCGAGCGGGGCGGGGGGCAGCACCTGCAGCAGCACGCTGGCCAGCCCGACCAGCACCAGCGCGACGTTGTATGGGATCCCGAAGCGCTTCGCGCCGATCGCCACCGCGGATCCGACCGCGAGGATCAGCATCATGGCTTCGAGCGACTCTCTCATCCCGCGCGTCCCATCCTCGTCGAGCGCGCGAGCCTACGAGGTCGCGCGGCGCGGCACCACCGCGGGCCCGGGCTCCGCGCGCATGCTCACTCCGCGCGACCCGTCGCATTGCTCCGAGGTCTCAGAGAGGCTACCGATCGCCCCCGATGAAGTGCCCTTTCTGCGGCACCCTGGACAACAAGGTGATCGACTCGCGCCTCTCGCAGGCGGGAGAGGTCACCCGTCGTCGCCGCGAGTGCGAAGGGTGCGAGCGTCGATACACCACCTACGAGCGCGTCGAGCAGGTGCTCCCGCTGGTCGTCAAGAAGGACGGCCGCCGCGAGCCCTTCGATCGCATGAAGGCGTTCGGAGGCGTGCGGCGCGCCTGTGAGAAGCGGCCGGTCTCGCAGGAGTCGCTGGAGCGCGTGATCGACGCGATCGAGCGCGCGCTGGTCGAGACCGGCGAGAAGGAAGTGCCGTCCTCGATGGTCGGCGAGAAGGTCATGGACGCGCTGCGCGGGATCGATCCCGTCGCGTACGTGCGGTTCGCGAGCGTCTATCGATCGTTCGCGGATCTGCACGAGTTCATGGCGGAGATCTCGCAGCTCCTGCCCGATCCGAAGCTCGCGGAGCGCAGCACCAGCGAGCCGAAGAGCTCGTCGTGACCGACGCGGGCGGCAGCCTCGACGAGCGCATGATGCAGCTCGCGCTGGCCGCCTCGCTCGAGGGGCGCACCGCGCCCAACCCGCACGTCGGCGCGGTGATCGCGCGTGGCGAGGACGTGATCGCGATCGGGCACCACGAGCGCGCCGGCCAGCCGCACGCGGAGATCGAGGCGCTCGCCAAGGCCGGCGATCGCGCGCGCGGCGCGACGCTCTACTGCACGCTCGAGCCCTGCAATCACCACGGGCGCACTCCGCCGTGCACCGACGCGATCGTGGCGGCGGGCATCGCGCGCGTGGTGATCGGGTGCAGCGATCCGGCGCGGCACGGGCCGACGTCGGGCGCGGCGCGGCTGCGCGACGCCGGGATCGAGGTGACGCTCGGGGTCTGCGACGCGGCGGCGCGCGAGGTGATCGAGGACTTCGCGTGCCTCGTGGCCTCCAAGCGGCCGCTCGTGATCCTCAAGGCAGCCGTCACGCTCGACGGGCGCATCGCGACGCGCACCGGCGACTCGAAGTGGATCACCGGCGAGGACGCGCGGCGCGAGGGGCACCGCCTGCGCGACCGCGCCGACGCCGTGATGGTCGGCATCGGCACGGTGCTCGCCGACGATCCGCGCCTCGACGTGCGCATGACGCCGGGGCGCGATCCGATCCGCGTGGTGCTCGACACGCACCTGCGCACGCCGCCGGGCGCCAAGCTGATCGCGCATCGATCCGAGAGCCCGACCTGGCTCGTGCACGGGCCCGGCGCGCCCGCGGAGCGCCGCGACGCGCTGCGAAGGAACGGCGTCGAGCTGATCGAGGCGCCGCTCGAGGGCGGTGCGGGCGAGGGCGGTGCGGGCGAGGGCGGCGCGCTCGACCTGGCGTGGACGCTGCGCGAGCTCGGGCGCCGCGACGTGATGCGCCTGCTCGTGGAGGGCGGGGGGCGCGTGCACGGCGCGCTGCTCGAGCGCGGGCTCGCCGACCGCGCCGAGATCTTCGTCGCTCCGTTGGTCCTAGGGGATCGCGACGCGCGGCCCTTGGCCGAAGTGACGCGGCCGCCCATGACCATCGCGGAGGCGTTCCGGCTGGCGGACCTCGACATCGCGGTGCTCGGGCACGATGTGCGCTTCCGGGGCAGGATCGAGCGGGCCCCGCGGCCCGCGGTGGAAGGTTAGGGCGCGATGTTCACCGGTCTGGTCGAGGCGGTCGGCGTCGTCCGCGACATCCAGCAGGTCCGCAGCGCGGACGGCGCGGCCGGGGCGACGATGCGTGTCGAGTGCCCGTGGAGCGATCTCGTGCTCGGCGAGTCGATCGCGGTGAGCGGCGTGTGCCTGAGCGTCACGACGATGGTCGCGGGCGGGTTCACCTGCGACGCGTCGGCCGAGACGCTCGCGAAGACGACGCTGGGAACGCTCGTCCGCCCGGGGGCCGAGGTGCACCTCGAGCGCGCGATGCGCGCCGGCGATCGCATGGGCGGCCACGTCGTCAGCGGCCACGTCGACGGGATCGGCCGCGTCGCCGCCAAGTCGCCGCTGGGCGACGCGCTGAAGATGGACTTCGAGGTGCCCGCGATGCTCGCGCGCTTCCTCGCGCCGAAGGGCTCGATCACCGTCGACGGCATCAGCCTCACGATCAACGGGGCGGCCGGCACGCGCTTCGACGTCGTGCTCGTGCCGATCACGCGCGAGCACACGCGCCTCGATCGCAAGGACGTCGGCGCGCCCGTGAACCTCGAGGTCGACGTGCTCGCGAAGTACGTCGCGCGCCTGCTCGGGCATCCCGGCGTCGACGGCGCGCCTCCCGAGAACCCCGAGGGCGGCGTCAGCCTCGAGCAGCTCGGCCGCGCCGGGTACCTGTAGTCGCTCGCTTCTCCGAACGTCCCGAAGAGGAAGATCGAGGTTCTCATGCGCCGCTCCGCCATCGAAAGAGTCCACCGCGCGCTCGAGGAGATCCGCGCCGGCCGCATCGTCATCCTGGTCGACGACGAGGATCGCGAGAACGAGGGCGACCTCGTGATGGCGGCGGAGCGCGTGACGCCCGAGTCGATCAACTTCATGGCGAAGTGGGGCCGCGGGCTGATCTGCCTGACGCTGCCCGAAGAGCACGTGCGGCGGCTCGAGCTGCCGATGATGGTCGACGACAACCAGTCCGCGCGCTCGACCGCGTTCACCCGATCGATCGAGGCGCGCACCGGCGTCTCGACCGGCATCAGCGCCGCCGATCGGGCGCACACGATCCGCGTCGCGGTCGCGGCCGACACCAAGCCGTCGGACCTCGTCAGCCCCGGGCACGTGTTCCCGCTCAAGGCGCGCCCCGGCGGCGTGCTCCAGCGCACCGGCCACACCGAGGGCTCGGTCGATCTCGCGCGGCTCGCCGGTCTCGCGCCGGCGGGCGTGATCTGCGAGATCATGAACGACGACGGCACGATGGCGCGCATGCCCGACCTCTCGGAGTTCGCCGACAAGCACGGCGTGCGCATCCTCTCCATCGCCGACCTGATCCAGTACCGGCTCGAGCACGAGCAGATGATCGAGAAGCGCCTCGAGGGCGATCTCGAGCTGCCGAGCGGCAAGACCTGGCGCGCGCACGTGTTCGGGCTGAAGCACGACGGCCGCGAGTTCCTCGCGATGACGCACGGCGAGATCACCGAGGCTCCGACGCTGGTGCGCATGCACACCGGCAGCGTGATCGGCGACGTGTTCGACGTGCGCAGCCGCGGCCGCGTCGCGATGGACGACGTCGCGCGCCGCATCGAGGACGAGGGCCGCGGGGTGATCGTGTTCATCCCCGGCCCGGTCGATCTCCACGCCGATCTCGCGCAGCGCCTCGGGCTCGAGGTGAAGCCGAAGAACATGGACAGCGGCGAGGTCCTGCGCGAGTACGGCCTGGGCGCGCAGGTGCTGCGCGCGCTCGGCCTGCGCAAGATCCGCCTGGTGACGAACCGCCCCCGGCGCATCGCCGGCGTCGACGGTTATGGGCTCGAGGTGGTCGAGCAGTTCATCGTCGGCGACGAGGCCGCGGCGGACGAAGAGCTCGACGAGAGCGCCGACGGCGCGGACTCGCTCAAGCACTGAGCCCACAGCACCGTCGTCGGGCGCGTGGACCACGTGCATGCGGGCGCGGATTGGATTACTAGTCGGCGCGCGAGGGAGCGATGACGAGCACCGTGACGGAGATCGTAGGCACCTTCGAGGTGCCGCAGGGCGCGCGCTTCGGCATCGTCGTCGCGCGCTTCAACCACTTCATCACCGACCGTCTGCTCGAGGGCGCGCTCGACGGGCTGCGCCGCCACGGCGTGAGCGACGGTGCGATCGTGGTCGCGCGCACGCCCGGCGCGTTCGAGCTCCCGCTGGTCGTCCGCCAGCTCGCCGCGAGCAAGAAGGTCGACGCCGTGATCGCGCTCGGCGCCGTCATCCGCGGCTCGACGCCGCACTTCGACTACGTCGCGGGCGAGGCCGCGAAGGGCTGCTCCGCGGCGATGATGGACACCGGCGTGCCGGTGATCTTCGGCGTGCTCACGACCGACTCGATCGAGCAGGCGATCGAGCGCGCGGGCACCAAGGCCGGCAACAAGGGATGGGACGCGGCGCTCGGCGCGATCGAGGTGATCAACCTCCGACGCGCGATGGAGAAGGCCGGCTTCTGAGCACGAACGTGATGGGCTCTCGACGAAAGGGCCGCGAGGCCGCGCTCCAGATGCTGTACCAGATGGAGGCGTCGAGCGTGCGCGCGGAGGAAGCGATCCACCTGTTCTGGGCGAGCCTCGGCTCGACCCGAGAGGGCGAGGATTTCGCGAACCGCCTCGTGCGCGGCTGCGAGGAGGAGCTCGAGGCGATCGACGCGCGCATCCGCGACGTCAGCCAGCACTGGCGGCTCGAGCGCATGACGCGCGTCGACCGCAACATCCTGCGGCTCGCGACCTACGAGCTGCTGCGGATGACCGACGTGCCGCGCCGCGTGACGCTGAACGAGGCCGTCGAGCTCGCCAAGCGCTTCGGCAGCGACGGCAGCCCCGGCTTCGTCAACGGCGTGCTCGATCGCATCGCGAGCGATCTCGCCAAGGAGTAGCGCGCGATGGAGCTGCGCTTCGTCGCGCCCGATCTTCGCGCGATCGACGGGCTCCGCTGCGAGGCGATCGCGCTGCCGTTCTTCCAGGACGAGCGCCCGCTGCGGGGCGCCGCGGGGCTGATCGACTGGCGGCTCTGCGGCCGTCTCTCGAAGCTGCTGGTGCGCGGTCGCGTGCGCGGCAGCCGAGGCGAGCGCGTGCTGGTGCCGGCGCGCCCGCGGCTCGCGTGCGACAAGCTCTTCCTGTTCGGGCTCGGACCGCGCGCGCAGTTCGACGAGACCACGTTCGTCGCCGCGATCGCCGACGTGCTCGACACGCTCGAGGGCGTTCGCGCGCGGACGGCGGTGCTCGCGCTGCCGGGGCGCAGCCTCGACGCCCTGCCGCCGGAGCGCGCGATCGAGCTCTTCCTCGCGGCGGCGCGCGATCGCACCGAGCACGACGAGATGACGCTGATCGAGGCGCCCGAGGCGCAGCGCGTGATGACGCCGGTGCTCGAGCGGGCACGCCGCAAGGCCCGAGCGCTCGAGGGCGGCGCCTGATCGCGCGGATCGCAGCGCCGCGCGGCGCACGCCGTTCCACCGCTGGGGACCGCGTGAGATAGTCCGCGCGGCATGGGACGTACGACCCGACATCACGCCGCGATCCTCTCGATCACGTCGCTCCTGTTCTCCGGATGTGGTGGTGCGCCGGCGCACGTGGCGAGCGCGCCCGATCCCGACCCGGCGCTCCCGCTGCTGCCGTGGCAGGCGAGCCGGCCGGGCACGCCCATGGTCGACTCGCCGCTCGTCGTGCTCGCGGGCGGCACCGTGATGACCGCGACCGGCCGCACGATCGAGGACGGCATCGTCGTGATGGAGGGCGGCGTCCTGCGCGCGGTCGGCGCGCGCGACGAGGTGACGATCCCCGACGGCGCGGAGGTGATCGACGTCTCGGGGCGCTTCGTCACGCCGGGGATCATCGACGCGCACTCGCACATGGGCGTCTACCCGGTGCCGAGCGCGGCGGCCCACGACGACGGCAACGAGGCCACTGCGCCGGTCACCGCGCAGGTGCGCGCGTCCGACTCGTTCTGGCCGCAGGATCCGTCGCTCTCGCGCGCGCTCGCGGCGGGCATCACGACGATCCAGGTGCTCCCCGGCTCTGCGAACCTGATCGGCGGCGCGGGCGAGACGTACAAGCTGCACCCCGGCCGCAGCTCGACCGAGATGGAGCTGCCCGGCGCCCCCGACACCATGAAGATGGCGTGCGGCGAGAACCCGAAGCGCGTCTACGGCGCGCAGCACCAGGCGCCCTCGACCCGCATGGGCAACGTCGCGGGCTACCGGCGCGCGTTCCAGGAGGCGATCGAGTACGGCCGCTCGTGGGCGGACTGGCAAGAGCAGCATCGCCTCTGGGCGATCCGCGAGGTGCGCTGGGAGCGCTGGCAGGCGGCGCAGATGGAGTCGCTCGACGCGCCGGCCGAGGAGGTCCCGGGCGCGGGCGGCGAGGGCGCGGGTGACGATCCCGACGGCGAGAGCCCCGACGAGCACCCCGAGGATCCGGGCCCCTCACCGGCGCCGCCCCCGCGCGACTTCGGCAAGGAGCTGCTGCTCGGCGCGATCGAGGGGCGCGTGCACGTGCAGGTGCACTGCTATCGCGCGGACGAGATGGCGCGGATGATCGACATCAGCCGCGAGCTCGGCTTCCGCATCCGGAGCTTTCATCACGCGGTCGAGGCCTACAAGATCCGCGAGCTGATCGCGGCCGAGGACATCTCGATCGCCACCTGGGCCGACTGGTGGGGCTTCAAGCTCGAGGCGTTCGACGCCATCCCCGAGAACCTCGCGCTGCTGACCGAGGCCGGCGCGCGCGGCGTGCTCCACTCCGACTCGGCGATGCTCGTGCAGCGCCTGAACCAGGAGGCCGCGAAGGCGATGACCGCCGGGCGTCGCGCCGGGATCGAGATCTCCGAGGACCAGGCGCTCCGCTGGATCACGGCGAACGCGGCGTGGACGCTCGGCATCGACGACCGCACCGGCACGCTCGAGCCGGGACGGATGGCGGACGTCGTGGTCTGGTCCGCCAGCCCGTTCTCCGTCTACGCGCACCCGGATCTGGTGTTCGTCGACGGCATCCGAGAGTTCGATCGCGCGCGCGACGGAATCGGGCGCGCGAGCGACTTCGAGCTGGGCCTGGACCTCGAGCAGCCGACGGCAGGAGGCGAGCAGTGAGCCGCCGCGCGCACGCGATCGCGATCGCGTTCCTGCTCGTCTCGAGCGCGTCGATCGCGGCGGCCCAGCGGCGCCCCCCGCGCACGCCCCCGCGCACGACCGCGCCCGAGACGTCGTTCGCGATCGTCGGCGCGACGGTCCGCCCCGGCGACGGCCCGGCGATCGAGGGCGCGACGATCATCGTGCGCGGCGAGCGCATCGTCAGCGTCGGCGTGGGCACGGCGGCGCCCGCAGGGGCCACGGTGATCGACGGCACGGGCCTCGTCGTCACGCCCGGCCTGATCTCGACGATGACGCCGATCGGTCTGGGCGAGATCGAGCTCGAGCAGAGCGCGCGCGACAGCGCGCCCGAGGGCGAGGATCCGACCGCTGATCCGATCCGCGCCGCGTTCTCCGCGGCCGACGGCTACAACCCGCTCTCGACGCTGATCCCGGTCGCGCGCCTCGGCGGCATCACGACCGCGATGAGCGTCCCCGAGGGCGGGCTCGTGCCGGGCACCAGCGCGTGGGTCGATCTCGCGGGGCGCGCGCCGGACGACGTGATCGCGCGCGAGATCCTCGCGCTCCACGTCAGCCTGAACGACTCGGGCATCGCGGCCGCCGGAGGCGCGCGCTCGTCCGCGATCACCCGGCTGCGCGAGCTCTTCGAGGACGCGCGCCTCTTCGCGCGGCAGCGCGCCGCGTTCGATCGTGGCGACTTCCGCGACACCGACATCAGCCGCCTCGATCTCGAGCGCGTCACGCAGGCGCTCGCGGGGACGATCCCGGTGGTGATCAAGGTCTCTCGCGCGAGCGACATCCTGCGCACGATGGCGCTCGCCCGCGAGTACGGGCTGCGCCTGGTGATCGCCGGCGCCGAAGAGGGCTGGATGGTCGCGCGGCAGCTCGCCGACGCGAACGTGCCGGTGATCGTGCAGCCGCTGACGAACCTGCCGGAGCGCTTCTCGAGCCTGCACGCGCGCTACGACAACGCCGCGCTGCTGTCGCGCGCCGGCGTGCGCGTGATCCTGATGGAGGCCGGCGCATGGGACGTGCGGAACCTCCGCCAGGAAGCGGGCAACGCGGTCGCGTGGGGCATGGACCCCGATGCGGCGCTCGCCGCGATCACGTCGATCCCCGCCGAGGTCTTCGGCATGGACGCCGACTACGGCACGATCGCGCCGGGCCGCATCGCCAACCTCGTGATCTGGAGCGGCGATCCCTTCGAGCTCACGACGTCGCCGGTCCGGGTGATCGTGCGCGGACGCGACGTCCCGCTGCGCTCGCGGCAGACCCTGCTGCTCGAGCGCTATCGATCCCTCGACACCGTCCCGCGCGGCTGGACCACGATCCGCCGTCCCGAAGAGCCCGCGACCGAGCCGATCGGGACGACCGACTAATTCGGATCGAGCACTTCGCGGAGCAGCCCGAGCGCGCGCGTGTGGATGCGGCACGCCCAGCTCTTCGAGATCCCGAGCTCCGCGCCGATGTCGTCGAGGTTCCGCCCCTCGAAGTACATCCCGCGCACGACGATCAGCTCGCGCTCCGGCAGCACGTTCATCGCGGTCCGCAGGCGCTGCTTCTCGGTCGCGCCGATCAGCTGGTCTTCCGGGCTCTCGGGGCTCGCGCTCTCGTCCTGCCCGACCGCCGCGAGCATGAACGTCGCGGTGATCTTGCCGAGCACGTCGTCGATCGCGGCGAGCGTCGCCTCGGTGTCGGCCTTCGCCTCGGGCGTCGCGTCGCGATCCTCGCCCTTCGACTCGATCGCCCAGTCGATCGCCTCGGCGGCCCGGCGCTTCTGGTGAACGCGCCGCGGCAGGTACGCCATCTTCCGCACGCCATCGAGGATGGCGCCGCGGATCCGGTAGAACGCGAACGTGCTGAACTGCACGCCGCGCGTCGCGTCGAAGCGCTGCCGCGCCTCGAGCAGGCCGTGGTACCCGAACGCGATCAGGTCATCGAGCTCGCACGTGAGGTCGAGCTCGGCGCGCACGCGGTGGGCGATCTTCCGCACCAGCGGCTGGTGCTCTTCGACGAAGCGATCGTCCTCGGTCGCCATCGGCGCCAGGGGTACCACGGCCGGGTCCCGGGCGTCGAGAGCCCCCGCGAGCGCCCCGCCGGCGGGGTGGACACCATGCGCGGTGCACGAGAACATCCGCCCCGATGATCCTCTCCGATCGCGACATCGAGGCGGCGCTCGACGCCGGGCGCATCGTGGTCGAGCCGCTCGTCGACCGCGAGCTCCAGATCCAGCCGTGCTCGATCGATCTCCGGCTGGGCACCCGCTTCGCGCTGTTCCGGCCGTCGGCGACGCCGTTCATCGATCCCGATCGCCACGACTCGTCCGACTTCACCGACGTCGTCGAGGTGCCCGAGGGCGAGATGTTCGTGATGCACCCCGGCGAGTTCGTGCTCGGCAGCACGATCGAGCGCGTGGAGGTCCCCGGCGATCTCCTCGCGAAGGTCGACGGGCGCTCCTCGCTCGGCCGTCTCGCGATCCTGATCCACGCGACCGCCGGCTTCATCGACCCCGGCTTCCGCGGGACGATCACGCTCGAGCTCTCGAACGTCGGTCGTCTTCCGGTCGCGCTCCGGCCGGGCATGCGCATCTGCCAGGTCAGCTTCGAGACGCTCACCTCGCCGGCGCGGCGCCCCTACGGCGGGGCACGCCGCGGCAGCAAGTACCAGGATCAGTCGGGCCCCACGCCGTCACGAATCCGCGACGACGCGAGGTGATCCCAGCAGGGCCTGGCAACGCCCGTCCAGATATCGGCTCGCCCGCTCCGCTCCCTGCCGTACACGCGCTGCGCGCGCTCCCGTACGGGAGCTCCGGGGCGAGCACTCCTGCAGAGCCCTACATCCCGGTCGCGGGCGGATCGGACTCGCTGCGTCGCTCCGGCTTCTTCCGGAAGCGCACGCGATGCACGCGGCGCGCGCGCACATCCTCGACGAGGATCTCCCAGCGCCCGAGCTCGATGATGTCGCCCGGGCTCGCGAGGCGGCCGAGGCTCGCGACGACGTAGCCGCTGACGGTGTCGCCGCCCTCGACCTCGGGGATCTTCTGATCGGGCAGCTCGATCTCGTCGATCGGCACCGCGCCGTCGACGATCAGCGAGCCGTCCGCGACCTTGCTGATGCGGGTCGCGATGCCCATCGTGATCTCGTCCTGGAGATCGCCGACGATCTCGGTGACGACGTCCTCGAGCGTGACGAGGCCGGCGGTGCCGCCGTACTCGTCGACCACCAGCGCGATCGGGATCTTCGTGCGCTGGAACTGCTCGAGCAGCTCGCCGACCGTCTGCCCCTCGGGCGCGATCAGGATGTCCCGCTTGAGGCTCTGGATGCTCGGCAGGCGATCGCGGCCGCCGGTCATCAGGAGGTCCTTCACGTAGACGTATCCGACGACGTGATCGGGATCGCCGTCCTCGCTGACCGGATAGCGGCTGAACCCGAAGCGGCGGACCTTCGCCATCCAGGCGTCGTATCCGTCGCGCAGCGAGAGCACCTCCATGTCGACGCGCGGCACCATGATCGCGCGCACCGGTCGATCGGTCGCGCGCAGCACGCGCTCGAGCAGCTCGCGCTTCTTGGCCTCGAGCTCGTCGAACGATGCCTGGATCACCAGGCGCAGCTCCTCGAGCGAGAGCTTGCCCTCGGCGTGCTGCGGCGCCGGAAGCCCCATGGCGCGCAGCACCAGGTTCGAGGTGCCGTTGAGCACCCAGAGCGCCGGATACGACACCATGAAGAAGGCGCGCAGCAGCCACGCCGTCTGTCGCGCGACCTGCTCGGGCCTCTGGATCGCGATCGACTTCGGCACCAGCTCGCCGAGCACGATGTGCGCGATGGAGATGACCGTGAACCCGAGCGTCACCGCGACGCCGTGGACCGCCGTCTCGGGCACGCCGATCGCCGCCAGCGGCGGCGCGAGGATTCGGTGCATCGCGGGCTCGCCGAGCCAGCCGAGCCCCAGCGACGCGAGCGTGATCCCGAGCTGCGTCGCCGACAGATACGCATCGAGCCGCTGCGTGATCTGGTGCGCTCGGCGAGCGGACGGATCGCCGGCGCGCGCGAGCGCCTCGAGCGAGGTCGGACGCACCTTCGCGAGCGCGAACTCCGCCGCGACGAAGAACGCATTCGCGAGGACGCACAGCAGCGCGGCCAGCAGCGCGAGCAAGGTCGTGTACCTCTAGCGCTCCCCACTCCCGACGGAAGTGGCACTCCCGCCGGAAACGGGCCTCTCGAGCGCTCGTGGGACCGCGATCACTGCTTGTGGAAGGGGATCGGCGAGCGAGCGCCGCCGCTGGAGGTCGGGCTGGACGCCGGGGGCACCGCGTTCGGATCGACCTCGCCGTCGAAGACCGCGACGGCGGCCGAGACGCGATCGAGACCGGCCTGCACCGCGGCCTCGCGCTGGAAGATCTGGACCGCGCGCGAGAGGCGGAGCCCGAGCTGCTTGCCGAGGTCGATCTCGCGCTCGAGGAACGCCTCGAAGGAGCCGTACCCCTTGACCTCGTAGAGCTTCCGATCGTCGATGTCCTTCAGGATCATCCCGATGTCGAAGAAGCTCTTCTGAATCCCGCGCTTGAGCGTGCGGATCTGCGCCGTCGCGGTGGCGAGCGCGCCGATCTTCTGCTTGAGCTCGTCGGCGCCGACCGGCGTCCGCACGGTCAGCCGCGGCGGAGGGGAGGGCGGCTTGCCGGGCTTGCCGGCGCCGCTCGCCGGCGCCGCCACGGGC